>JAOULY010000007.1 GCA_029881775.1 Gammaproteobacteria bacterium | reverse complement strand
GCCAGCTGCAGTGCAATCGCCAGTGCCAGCTGCTGGTTACGACCGCCGTCACCCGGCATGTCGGGCAGCACGACCGTGGTCTCGCCACCCCACAGGTACAGGCCAGGCGGTGCCGTCTTGAGATATTCAACAATACGTCCCGCCGCCGCGTGGACATCACCGGTTAACGGCTCGGTATTGATCACTGCATGATGCCCGCGTTGCGCAGCCGCTTCAACAATGGCCGCCAGTGCATCGTGACTGGTCGCCACGATATGATGCTCGACATCCGGCAATGGTGTATCCACTTCAACCCGCACGGGTAACAGGGATGACAACCAGCCAGGCAACACGGGCAGCACCCCGGCAGGCACCGCTGCAGGGTGCAACAGGCCGGAACCGATAATGCCGACATCATTCGTGGGTACATCAGAGAGCAACAGCACGCATGCCTCACGTGCACCCAGATAAGCACGCAACTGACCGCCCTTGATGCGAGAAAGCGCCGTGCGGACCCGGTTTGTCTGCGCAATATCAAAACCACTGCCGAGCAACCAGCGATTAACCCGCTCAAGCTCCGCCAGGCCAATACCCTCGACCGGCACCTCCACCAGGCTGGACGCCCCGCCGGAGATCAGGAACAACAGGCGGCAGTCAGCGGGCAATTCGCTGATAAACGCCAGCAGAGCTTGTCCGGCCGCGATACTCCCGGGGCCCGGCACCGGATGCTCAGCAAACAACAGCGTGATATTTGCGCCGACAGTGACATCGATGTCCGCCTGGCCTGCGGGACTGACGACCAGTCCACTGACCAGTGCCGCCTGCAACACCTCGGCGGCACCTGCCGTCATGGCCGCTGCCGCCTTGCCTATCGCGACAGTTGCAACCGGCCCGCGCAGCGGGTTTGCCAGCAGGTAGCGGCTGACGCAGGTATGACCATGCACACGATCAAGCGCCAGCCTGAACAGCGAATCAAGTAACTCGCGCGCCTGGGCCGTCGTCATGGAATTTTCGGTCACACCGACAGCTGCGACGGCAGTCTCCTGATCACTCAGGAGCGCAAGGCAGCCAGGCCACGCTCCAGGTCCTGCTGCAGGTCTGTCAGTGATTCAAGGCCAACAGCCAGGCGCACCAACCCGTCCGAGATACCGGCTTCAGCGCGCTGCTCGGGCGTCAGCCGCCCATGGGTCGTCGATGCCGGGTGGGTAATCGTACTTTTTGCATCACCCAGGTTGGCCGTTATGGAAAACACCTGTGTGGCATCGATCAGTGACCATGCATCGCGTTGCCCGCCTTTCAGATCGAACGAAACAATGCCACCGGGACCGCTTTGCTGGCGCGTGGCCAGCGCATGCTGCGGATGACTGGCAAGCCCCGGGTGGTACACACGCGCTACCGCGGGCTGTTGTTCCAGCCATTGCGCCAGTTGCAGCGCGCTGTCGCTGTGCGCCTTCATGCGCAATGCGAGCGTCTCCAGGCCTTTCAGGAATACCCAGGCATTAAACGGGCTCATGCTCGGTCCCGCCGTGCGCAGAAAACCATAGACATCCTTGCCCACACGCTCGGCATCGCCGACCACGGCGCCGCCGATGCAGCGCCCCTGCCCGTCCAGGTACTTGGTGGCCGAATGAATAACGATATCCGCACCCAGTGCAAGTGGCAGCTGCAGGGCCGGGGTACAGAAACAGTTATCCACCACCAGCAAGGCATCATTATCATGCGCCAGTGCGGACAGGACCTGGATATCAGCCAGTGCCGTCAGCGGATTCGAGGGCGTCTCCAGGAACAGCAGCCGCGTCGCCGGGCGCATCGCCGCTTCCCAGTCAGCCGGGTTCTCCAGACTGACGAACGTGGTTTCTATACCAAACCGGGCCAGGTAGGTGGAGAACAGCACCGTGGTGGTACCAAAAATACTCCGCGATGACACGATATGGTCACCTGCCTGTAACAGGCCGGCACAGGTCGCAAGAATTGCCGCCATACCGGACGATGTGGCGACGCAGCGGTCACCGCCTTCGAGTGAGGCCAGCCGTTCTTCGAAAGTGCGCACTGTTGGGTTGGTAAAGCGTGAATATATGTTACCGGGCTGGTCACCGGAGAAACGCGCGGCCGCCTCGGCAGCACTGCCGAAAACATAGCTTGATGTAGGGAAAATCGGCTCGGAATGTTCGCCTTCGGCGGTGCGCACCTGGCCGCTGCGTACCGCCCGGGTTTCAAAATCAAATTTATCGTATGACATAGTTTTTCCCCTGTCCGGCTCCTGTCACCGGACACAAAAAAACCCGCTTCCAGACACGCGAAAGCAGGTGCAAACGCTTTAGCTGGATTTATCAGGCGCCCGCAAGCTGAAATCAAATCGGCGCATTTCCATCGAGACTAGTCGAGCGACATTGACGTGTCAACCGGACAGCCCGGCTCAGGCCGTATTGTGCATGTCGATGACTTCGTTGTCCTTGTCGCGCCGGTCTTTCTTGGCCGCGTCACTGCGTGTTGCCTGCAGGGCGTTAAGATAGTCGCCACTTATATCGCCGGTTATATACTCGCCGGTAAAGACTGACGCATCGAATTCCTTGATGTCCTTGTTCCATTTCCCGACGGCCTTGACGAGGTCTTCCAAATCCTGGAAAACCAGCCAGTCAGCACCGATCTCTGCGCCGACCTCCTCTTCAGTACGACCTGCTGCAATCAGTTCCTTGCTGGACGGCATATCGATGCCGTACACGTTCTGGTAACGCACCGGCGGTGCGGCAGATGCAAAATACACTTTCTTCGCGCCGGCCTCGCGCGCCATTTCGATAATCTGTGAAGACGTGGTACCCCGCACAATGGAATCATCCACCAGCAGGACTGTCTTGTCGCGGAATTCGAGATCGATGGCATTGAGCTTCTGGCGTACAGATTTCTTGCGCTGCTGCTGCCCGGGCATGATGAATGTCCGGCCGATATAACGGTTCTTGATAAACCCTTCCCGGTACTTCACGCCGAGGTTATTGGCCAGCTGCAGCGCGGAGGTACGGCTGGTGTCGGGAATCGGGATCACGACATCGATATCATAATCCGGTCGTACGCGGCGGATCTTCTTCGCCAGCTTGTCACCCATCCTGAGACGTGCCTTGTAGACAGAAATATTGTCGATAATCGAATCCGGCCGGGCAAGGTAGACATACTCGAAAATACACGGCGAGGTACTGTGATTCTCTGCGCACTGCTGCTTGTGCAACTTGCCATCGAGCGTAACGAAAACCGCTTCACCCGGTGCGACATCGCCGATCAGGTCGTAACCGAGCACATCCAGCGCAACACTTTCGGAGGCCATGATGTAATCGGTACCTTCGGGCGTGACGCGCTTGCCGTATACGACCGGGCGAATGCCGTGCGGATCGCGGAAAGCAACCACGCCGTAACCTGTAATCATGGCAACAGCCGCGTAAGCACCGCGACAACGCTTATGTACGCCGCTGATGGCACTGAATACGTCATTAACGTCCATTCTGAGTTTGCCGCACTGCTGCAATTCATGGGCAAAAACATTCAGCAGTACTTCGGAATCAGAATCCGTATTGATCTGGCGCAGGTCTTCCTGGAACAACTCCTGTTTCAGCTTGTTGGCGTTGGTCAGGTTACCGTTGTGCGCCAGGCTGATGCCGTAGGGTGAGTTGACATAAAACGGTTGCGCTTCCGCCGAACTCTCGCAGCCGGCTGTCGGGTAGCGAACGTGGCCAATGCCCATATTGCCGTGCAGACGCAGCATGTGCCGCGTGTGGAAAACATCGCGTACCAGGCCATTGTTCTTGCGCAGGTGCAGACGCTCGCCATCGCTGGTAATAATTCCTGCCGCATCCTGCCCACGATGCTGCAGCACGGTCAAGCCGTCATAGAGCGACTGGTTAACCGGACTGTGGGCAACAATGCCGATAATCCCGCACATAAGCGTTACCGAAAGGTGATGGCCGAAACCTCAGGCGTAGGTGATGTTATCCGCGATTTCGCCCGGCAGAAAATTACGCATCCACATGGCAAACTCTTCAAAATAACCGAGAAATTGCGAATCCTGCCACCAGGGGTCCTGCGGGAACGGGGTAAGCCCGGCCAGCAACACCAGTATGGCGACGATTACACCGCCACGGGCAACACCGAATACTATACCCAGCAGCTTGTCAGTACCGGTCAGCCCGGTACGTGAAACGAGTTTGCCGGCAAGGAAATTGACAACGGCACCCAGCAGTAACACGCAGATAAAGAGTATGCCGAACGCGGTGATTTTTTGCGCCGACACCAGGTCGATCCACTGCGACAACCAGGCGGCCAGTTCTTCGTAAAATGTCATCGCCACCCAGAGTGCAACCAGCCATGTTGCCAGGGCAACCGCCTCCTTGACGAATCCACGAAACAGGCTGAGAACAGCCGAGAGCACTATCAGCGCAAGAATAACCACATCAATCCAGGCAATTGCCATGTTCACCTCAAAAGACCGATTAGTGGTCTGTTACAGCCGATGGTTTGGGAATAGCGTTTATTTTAGCAGATATCAATTGCAATCGGCCATGTCATTATTTGTCCTCGCCGGGACCGATTTCGATAATAATGCCTTTCAGCTGCTGCTTTGTTGCGAGCACTTCCTGCTGCTTCTCTGCCAGCGGGCGTGTCTCCGCGGGGCCGACCAGTACCCGGTAGCCGGACTGCTGCCCGGTTTTGACCGATTGGCGGTGTGCCGGCTGCCCTGCTGCCCGCAGGCGATCGCGCAGCCGGTCAGCATTGCCGGTCTGGCTGAAACTGCCAACCTGCACATACCATCCTGTGGCCAGCGACTGTTTTTCGCTGGTCGGCGTTGGCGCCTTTGCCTCCGGACCGGGCGCTGGCTCAGCCGGCGGCTCGGGCTCCGTGGCCGGAGTGGCCACCTCCACCTCGCCAGGCTGTGGCTCCCTGCCCGCCGGCACCGGCATCGGCAGCGGCAACTCGGCCGGTTCACTGTAGTCAAGATCCGGCGGCTCGGGAATTGTGTGATCACGCGGCGCCCATTCATCACGGGGCCCTTCAAGAATGACCGGCACAAAAATAACCGCTAGCGATACGAGGACGATAGCCCCGGTGAGACGTTGTTTCAATTTCTGATCCATGGATATTCCGGTAATCGCGCGCCTGAAACTATACCCGAGTTGACAGTGCCTCCGCTACGGACAGAAACGAGCCGGTAATCACGATGCGGTCATCGCTGGCGGCATGCTGGCTGGCAAAATCAACCGCCGCAGTCACCGAATCAAAGTATCCGGTTTTCCCGGCAATACCGGCACGCTCACCCAGCCGAACCGACGACAGGCCGCGCGGGCCAGGCAACGAGGCAAGACACCAATGATCGATATGGTCGACAAGAACCGCCACAAAAGCCGCTACATCCTTGTCACCAAGCATACCCAGCACCAGCCAGGTTTCACCGCGGACCGGATTATCCTGCAGGAATCCGGCAAGTTGTCGTGCGCTTTCCTGGTTATGGGCGACATCCAGAACCCGTTGCACAGGCCCCGCCACGACCTGGCAACGCCCACTCAGCGCGACGGACCGCAACCCGCTTGCGATTGCCTCGTCTGGCACCGGGCAGCGCGCCTGCAAGGCATCAATGACCATCAAAACACCGGCGGCATTGTCCAGCTGATGCCGCCCGGCCAGTGCCGGCCGGGGTAATTGTTCGAGTCGCTGATCACCGCCCACCCATGTCCACGTTTCACCGGCCGGTTCACAGCTGAATTGTTCGCCCGGCGCATACCAGGTTGCACCGCTGGAACGGGCCGTCATTTCCAGGCTCGCGGGTGGAGATGGATCGGAACAGACAGCCGGTCGACCCTGACGGAAAATCCCTGCCTTCTCACGGCCGATCGACTCGCGGTCGGTCCCGAGCCACTGGCTATGGTCGATACCTATAGAAGTCACCAGCGCCGCATCGGCATCGATAATGTTCACGGCATCCAGCCGCCCGCCCATACCGACTTCCAGCAGCAGGATGTCGGGGGCCTTCGACCTGAAAATATCGAGCGCTGCGAGGGTACCGAACTCGAAATAGGTCAGTGAAATATCACCCCGTGCCTGATCAATTTTCTCGAAAGCCGCGCACAGACTGGCATCGTCAGCCGGCACACCGTCGCAACGGATCCGTTCGTTGTAGGCCAGCAGGTGGGGAGAGGTGTAGACACCGGTGTGGTAACCGGCCGCCCGGTAGATGCTATCCAGCATGGCAACACTGGAGCCCTTGCCGTTGGTGCCGGCAACCGTTATGACCGTTGCATCGGGATGTGACAGTCCGAGCCGGGCAGCCACTTCACCGACACGTTCCAGACCGAGATCGACCGGGTCAGGATGAAGTGTCTCCTGCCAGTCGAGCCAATCGTGCAAATTATCGAAACGCGCCACTGCGAGCCAATGCGCGGGAAATTACCGCCTGGTCAGGACGCCGCCGACTGTTGCGTCAGCATACCCAGCAGATTGGCGACCCGGTCACTCATTTCGCGTCGATCGATAATCATGTCGATGGCGCCATGCTCAAGCAGAAACTCACTGCGCTGAAATCCCTCGGGCAAGGTTTCACGGACGGTTTGCTCGATGACCCGCGGCCCGGCAAAACCGATCAACGCCTTCGGCTCCGCGATATTGATATCACCCAGCATGGCGAAACTGGCAGACACACCACCCATGGTCGGGTCCGTCAGCACGGAGATATACGGGATCCCTGCTTCCGACATCCGCGCGAGCACTGCGCTGGTCTTGGCCATTTGCATCAGCGAGAACAGCGCCTCCTGCATGCGTGCGCCACCGCTGGCCGAGAAACAGATGAGCGGCCGTTTTTCCTTAAGGCACAGCTCGGCCGCCCGCACGAAACGCTCGCCGACCACTGCGCCCATTGAACCGCCCATAAAGCGGAATTCAAAGGCGACAGCAACGACCGGAAGGCCCTTCAGGGTGCCGCGCATGGCTATCAGCGCATCCTTCTCGCCGGTGGCCTTCTGCGCCGCGTTAAGGCGGTCGCGGTATTTCTTGCTGTCCTTGAATTTCAGCACATCGACCGGCTCCAGCGTGGCGCCGATCTCTTTAGTTGAACCATTATCAAGGAACTGGCTCAGGCGCAGGCGCGCACCGATTCTCATGTGGTGGCTGCACTTGGGACAGACGTCGTGATTTCGCTCCAGCTCCGAACGGTACAGCACTGCGCTGCAACCATCACACTTGATCCACAGGCCTTCCGGCACCGTGCGCTTGTTGCCGCCGACGGTACGGATCTTCGAGGGTACGAGTTTGCTAAACCAGCTCATAAGCGGAATTGTACATGGTCTGCCTGAACAGATAAAACCACATCATCCGGCCGCATCAATGGCCGCACGCATGGCGGCAAGCGTCTCGGTCAGCGCTGGCGCAATCGCCTCGGGCTGGTCAGCCAGTTCGGCAATCCGGTTAACCAGTACGCTACCGACCACCACGGCATCCGCAATCCGCGCAACCTGTGCGGCCGACTCCGGGTCCCTGATGCCGAAGCCCACACCAACCGGCAGCTTTGTGTGCTTGCGCAACTCCTCGAGCTTGGCAGCGACTGACGCCACGTCCAGCCGATTCGCACCGGTCACACCCTTGAATGAAACGTAGTAGAGAAAGCCGCTGGCCGACTCGCCTACCAGCTGCATGCGGTGCGCATTACTGGTTGGCGCCAGCAGGAAAATCGTATCGATGTGATGGGCCTGCAAAGCTGCCGCCAGCTCGCCCGCCTCTTCCGGCGGCATATCCACCGTCAGCACACCATCAACACCGGCAGCCGCCGCTGCCTCGGCAAAATCCCGGTAACCCCAGACTTCAATCGGGTTCAGGTAGCCCATCAGGATTATCGGCGTGTCCGCATCCTGCTGACGAAACTCGCGCACCATGTCCAGCACATTGTGCAGCGTCACGTGATGTGCCAGCGCACGTTCACAGGCGGCCTGGATAACCGGCCCGTCAGCCATGGGGTCCGAAAACGGCACACCGATTTCGAGCAGATCGGCACCTGCGGATACCAGCGCGTGCAGCAGTGAGACGGTCAGGTCCGGCTGCGGATCACCCGCTGTAATGTAGGGAATCAGGGCCTTGCGCTGTTGTGTCTTCAGCCTGGCAAAACACGGTTCAATACGGCTCATACTTCGATTCCTTCCAGAGTGGCAATAGTGTTTACATCCTTGTCACCACGCCCCGAGAGATTTACCACAATGGTTTGTTCCGGCTTCATTTCGGCCGCCAGTTTCATTGTATAGGCCACGGCATGGCTTGATTCCAGCGCCGGCAGAATGCCTTCGGTCCTGGTTAACAGGTGAAATGCCTGCAATGCCTCCGTGTCAGTCACCGCGACGTAGTTGGCACGGCCGGTATCCTTGAGCCAGGCATGTTCGGGTCCGACACCGGGATAATCCAGGCCCGCCGAAACCGAATGGGTTTCGATGATCTGCCCGTCGTTATCTTCCATCAGGTAGGTCCGGTTGCCGTGCAGCACACCCGGCTTGCCGGCACACAGGGGCGCGGCATGCCGACCGGTCTCAAGGCCGTCACCGGCTGCTTCGACGCCGTACATTTTCACATCGCTGTCACCGATAAATGGATAGAACAGGCCGATGGCATTCGATCCGCCACCGACACAGGCAACCAGGGCGTCCGGCAAACGGCCGGTCATTTCCATCACCTGGTGACGCGCTTCCCGGCCGATCACCGCCTGGAAATCACGCACCATGGCCGGATAGGGATGCGGACCGGCAACCGTTCCAATAATATAAAACGTGTTATCGACATTCGTCACCCAGTCACGCATGGCCTCGTTAAGGGCATCTTTCAGCGTCCGTGAACCGGAATTGACGGCAACCACTTCGGCACCCAGCAGGCGCATCCGGTAAACATTGGCCGCCTGTCGATGGATGTCTTCCTCGCCCATGTACACCACGCATTCCAGGCCGAGACGCGCGGCGACGGTGGCCGAGGCCACGCCGTGCTGACCGGCACCGGTTTCAGCAATAATGCGCTGCTTGCCCATGCGCTTCGCCAACAGGGCCTGCCCGACCGTGTTGTTGATCTTGTGGGCGCCGGTATGGTTAAGGTCTTCCCGTTTCAGGTAAATCCGGGCACCGCCGGCCTGTGCGGTCAGCCGCTCGGCAAAGTACAACGGCGACGGCCGGCCCACATAATTCGCAAGGTCTGCATCGAGTTCCGCCACAAATTCCGGGTCCTGCATGTATTTCCGGTACGCCGCGTCCAGCTCTTCCAGTGGTGGCATCAGTGTTTCCGCGACAAAGCGGCCGCCGTATACACCGAAATGACCGGACTCGTCGGGCAGCGCGCCCGCCTGCGGGCTGTCAGCCCTGTTAGTGTGTTCCACCGCTTTCCACTCCTGTCATGAATTCATTAATCAACTCGGCCGACTTGATACCGGGCGCTGTTTCCACGCCGCTACTGACATCAACGCCGTACGGCCCGATACGTGTGACTGCCTCGCTGACATTTCCGGGGGTAAGCCCGCCGGCCAGGATGAGCGGTCTGCCGGATTCCGCCGGCACATAGCGCCAGTCGAATGTTTCACCGCCACCGCCGTGGGTATGTGGCTGCCATGCATCCAGCAGAAAGCCGCTCGCGTCCGGGTAAGCATCCATGACATGGCGCAGGTCGGTATCTGCCCGCATGGCGACGGACTTGATAAACGGCTTACCCCACTGCGCGCACTCGGCATTAAGTTCACTGCCATGGAATTGCAGCAGGCCCAACGGCACCTGCTCCAGTATTGAGCGGATTGTATCAGGCGCGGCATTGACGAACAGGCCGGTAACCGTCACAAACGGCGCCAGCGTCAGCGCGATACTCCGTGCGGTGGCCGTTTCTATATAGCGCGGGCTGTCCGGGTAAAACACCAGGCCAATGGCATCGGCACCGCTGGCGACAACCGCCTCGGCATCCTCACGACGGGTGATCCCGCATATCTTGACCCGGGTACGCATGGGTTTCTCGATCCTGGCTCAAACAGGCTGATAATGTAACAGAATCACGCTGCCAGGGTGACCCGGCAGCATTAGCCGAATACCGGCAGATAAGGCTCGCCAGGCAGACTAAAGGCAGGTTCGTAGCTCACATTCACCAGGTAGAGCCCGCCGGGCGGTGCGTTCACGCCGCTGAGTGTCCGGTCCCGTGACGCCAGCACATCGACCGTCCAGCCCACCGGTTGCTCGCCACGGCCAATGGCCAGCAGCACACCGGCGATGCAACGCACCATGTGGTGCAGGAATGCATTCGCTTCAACATCAATATAAATGCAATTCCCCGACCGGGTGACATCAAGCCGGTAGATTTCCCGGCGTGGACTCTTCGCCTGGCACGCCACCGCACGGAACGCGGTGAAGTCGTGCTCGCCGAGCAGCGCCAGCGCTGCCTTTTGCATACTGTTGTGGTCAAGTGGCCGGCTCTCATGACATACACGGCGTTGCAAAACCGCACTGGCAACCGGCCTGTTGAGAATGACATATCGGTAGTGCCGGCGGCGCGCCGAGAAGCGCGCATGAAACTGTTCATCGACCGGCATGGCCCATTGCACCCGGATATCATGCGGCATGTTGGCGTTGACGCCCTTCACCCAGTTGGAATCGCTGCGCATGGCCGTGGTGTCGAAGTGTATGACCTGGCAGGTGGCGTGCACGCCGGTATCCGTTCGCCCGGCACAGACGACCCGGGTGGCGTGGTTAGCCACCACGGAGATAGCGTGCTCCACACACGCCTGGACAGTCGCCCCCTCGGCCTGACGCTGCCAGCCAAAGTAGGCAGACCCGTCATACTCGATGCCAAGCGCGATTCTCATGTCTATAAAGCGGGTTCGATGACGTCCGGGACTACGCGCCTATCCAGTGTGCAAGCCGGGTGCAGGTGTTGCTAACCCCGGAATGAAACGTTCCCGCATGGCGGGAACGATTATTCAGTCATAAACAGCAGTTGGCGTCGATTATCAGGCAAGTTTGGAGATAATACTCTCCGCTTCCTCTTTCTGTTCTGCATTACCTTCCTGGATAACCTCGCCAAGTATACTGCGTGCGCTGTCCTGGTCGTCCATATCGATATAGGCACGCGCCAGATCCAGCTTGGTGGTAACCTCGTCATCGGCTTCCAGCAGCCCTTCGCCGGCATCTTCGTCTTCATCGTCGCCGGCATTAAGCGTGAATTCAATGGTGTGTGAATCTTCCGCTGGTGCATCTTCATCGAGACCCGACAGGTCCATATCGAAGTCACCTTCGTCGGCAGATGCCTGTTTACCACCATAAAGTGTGTTGTTCGGCGACATGGATATTCCCATGGCTGCGATCCTTTGCCAGTTGCTATTGCCTTCACCGAACATCTCGTGGAAGGCAGCCGCCGCCTGGTCAAACGCAACGGTATTACCGCCGGAATGGTAAACCTCCAGCAATTTCAGCCGCGCCTCCATATTTTCGGGGCGTGACTGCAGGGCTGCCAGCAACACATCTTCTGCCTGCTGTATCCGGCCGTATGCGAGGTAGACATCCGCCTCTGTAACCGGATCGCTGTCTGCATCGTTTTCGGACTCCGGTGCGAAATCGTTTTCCATCACCGGTTCGGGTTCATTGACTGCCACGTCCGGCACTGACCGTTCGGGATCACGGGCGATAACCTCTGCCAGTTGCCGCTCCATCGTCATATCGTCATCGAGCATCCCGGCACTTGACCGGGAACGGGTCGATGCCCAGACAAATCCACCCAGAAACATTGCCACCAGCACACCCAGCCCGGCCAGCAAGGGATTTTCCATCAGGCGATTGACCAGTCCGGTCGCCTGGTCCTTGAGCCCGGTCACGCCTGTCCCGGCAGTGTCAGCCACCACGGCCGCCACCTCACCAGCCGCCTCGGCAGATTCTTCGACGCCGGCCTCATCCTCGGCTGCCGCATCAGACATGATGTTTTCCACAACTGCGAGTGGCTCTTCTACCGGCAAAGTCTCATCGGCACCCAGTGTTTGCTGCAGCCTGGCAAGCTCGTCGTCCTTGAGCTCCAGCAGGCGCTTCATGGTCGTTATCTGCTCTTCCAGCTCACCGACACGTGACTGCAACTCCCTGGATTGAGCGCGTTCAGCGACAACCTCTTCGGTAGCCAGCGCCAGTTGTTGCTGTATTTCCTTTTCTCCGGAGACCGCATCGCCTGTCGCCGGAACACCCGGCAGTGCATCGCCGCTGACAGCATCTGTTTCCGGCGCCACCAGCTGTAAACGCGATTCACCTTGCGCCTCATCGACTGCATCGGCGGGACTCACGTCGACCTCTGCCTGCTCAGCCACCGAGGCCTCTGCTTCAGGTGCTGCCTCTGCAGCAGGCGCTGCCGGGAGAGCACGCGCAGTTTTCCATTCTTCAAACTGGCGTTGGGATTCGGCCCGTGCCGCACGTGAACTCATCGACAGGATATCGTCACGCGTCGGTACGGTCAGGGTCACACCTCTGCGCAGGCGGTTTATATTGTTACCTTCAAACGCATGCGGGTTGGCACGCTGCAGGGCCAGCATGACCTGTTCAATCGTAATTTCACGGTCCGGACGAATCCGCTCGGCAATCGACCAGAGGGTTTCGCTGCGGCGAATCGGTCCGTAATCACCCGTCTCCGGCGCTGGCGCGACATCAACCGTTGTCGGTGCAGCAACCGGCTGCCGGACAGGTTCTGCGACGGGCGGCCGGGTTACCGGCCTCGGTGCCGGTGCCGCCTGGCGGGTTACCGGTGCTACCGGAACCGCCGGTGTCGCCGGCATGGTGACGGGCGGATCGACCAGCACGGTATACTGGCGCAGCAGGCGACCACGCGACCAGTCCAGCTCCAGCATAAATTCAAGGTAGGGCTCACGCACCAGCGAGTCACTTCTGATCCGCACGACCGGCTTGCCGGCTGCATTCTTTTCAATAGTGAAGCGGAAATCAGCCAGGATGGCGGCCTTGGACAGGCCTGCACGTGAATGATCTTCAAGAGATGCCAGTGATACATCGATATCGTCGATGTCTGCCGCAGTCGCCGAGGTCAGCTCGATAACCGCATCCATCGGCTGGTTGAGCGCCGAGCGCATATCAATATCACCCAGTCCGAGCGCAAATACCTGCGCAGAAAGCGTGGCAAGCAGCAGTGCTGTCATGACAGCCGATTTTCTGAACATTCCTTATATCCCCTTCATTTCAGGTTGAGCTGCGAATCAGGTGCCAGGATGCTGCTGGATTGGCTGCAGACTATAGCCTAGAAATAGTCTTTCACCAATATTTCAGCTATCTGGATACTGTTTAGAGCGGCACCCTTGCGCACGTTATCGGCGACGATCCACATGTCTAAACCCCTGGGATGTGAGATATCGTCACGAATTCGCCCCACGTAAACCGGGTCATGCGTTGCCCCCTCGGTTACAGCGGTCGGATAACCACCGTCACAGCGGCCATCCATGACCACGACGCCCGGTGCTTTTTCCAGCAATTTGCGCGCGTCTTCAGCCGACAGCTTGTCACGTGTCTCAATATGCACCGCTTCTGAATGACCATAGAATACCGGCACCCGAACCGCCGTCGGGTTCACGCGGATCGAGTCATCGCCCATGATCTTCTGCGTTTCCCACACCATTTTCATTTCTTCCTTGGTGTAGCCGTTGTCCTGGAACACATCAATATGCGGCAGTACATTGAAAGCGATCTGCTTCGGATAAACCTTTGCCTCGACCGATTTGCCGTTCAGCAGGCCGGCCGTCTGCCCGGCCAGTTCCTCGATCGCTTCCTTGCCGGTGCCGGAAACGGCCTGGTAGGTACAGACATTGATGCGCTCGATTCCGACCGCATCGTGAATAGGCTTGAGGGCGACCAGCATCTGGATAGTTGAGCAGTTCGGATTGGCAATGATGCCGTGGCGCTTGTAACCGGCAATGGCTTCGGGATTTACTTCCGGAACCACCAGCGGGATCTCGTCGTCGTAGCGAAACTGCGAGGTATTATCCACCACAACACAACCGGCAGCGGCTGCTATCGGCGCGTACTTTTCCGAAATCGATGCGCCGGCGGAAAACAGACCGATCCTGACCTTGCTGAAATCGAAACCATCGAGGTCCTCGACCAACAGGTGAGTACCGCGAAAGGGAATGCGTTTGCCGGCCGAGCGGGCGCTGGCAAGCGGGTAAACCTTGCCTGCCGGAAACTTGCGCTGCTCCAGTATCTCCAGCATGGTCTCACCAACCGCGCCGGTAGCCCCGACCACTGCTACATCATATGTATCTGACATTTTTTCACTACCTGTTAACTGTATTTACTGCAATTCACGCAGCGATTCTATGACCGCGTCACCCATTGCGGCCGTCCCGACAACCTGCGCGCCATCCGCTGCAATATCCGGTGTCCGCAGCCCCTTGTCCAGTACATGACCGACCGCTTTCTCGACAGTGCCGGCAAGATCCGCACGATCAAGGCTGTAACGCAGCATCATGGCAACCGACAGGATAGTCGCCAGCGGGTTGGCCACGCCCTGGCCGGCGATATCCGGCGCAGACCCGTGGATTGGCTCGTACATACCCTTGCCATTCTTATCAAGGGATGCTGATGGCAGCATGCCAATCGACCCGGTCAGCATGGCGGCGGCGTCGGACAGGATATCACCGAACATGTTACCCGTTACCATGACATCAAACTGCCTGGGTGCGCGCACCAGTTGCATGGCGGCATTGTCCACGTACATGTGCGACAAGGCTACATCCGGATACTCGCCGGCAAGCCGGTTCATCACTTCGCGCCACAACTCGCTGCACTCCAGCACGTTTGCCTTGTCCACCGAACACAACCGCCTGTCACGTTTCTGTGCAATAGTGAACGCCGAACGCCCGATTCGCTCGATCTCGCCTTCACTGTAAACCAGCGTATTGAAGCCTTCTTTCTGGCCATCCTCGCGCGTGCGAATACCGCGCGGCTGACCAAAATAGATACCACCGGTCAGTTCACGCACGATCATAAGGTCCAGCCCGCTGACCACGTCCGCTTTAAGCGTCGATGCATCGGCCAGTTGCGGGTACAGGATTGCCGGACGCAGGTTGGAAAACAGTTCCAGCTCGGCACGCAGGCCCAGCAAGCCCTGTTCCGGGCGCAGCGCACGGTCCAGCCCGTCCCATTGCGGCCCACCCACGGACCCCAGCAGGATGGCATCGGCGTCCCGCACGACAGCCAGTGTGCTGGCAGGTAACGGATGTCCCTCAGCCTCATAGGCGGCGCCACCGACATGGGCATGTAGCAGCTCTGCCTGGAAACCGAAGCCCGTGCGCAGCTCCAGCAGCACTTTCTCGGCCTCGGTGACGATCTCGGGACCAATGCCATCGCCCGGCAATATTGCTATTTTATATGTCATATCAATTACTTATAAAGTGTTTTTGTTACGGCTTGTTAAATAGCCACGGAGCGGCCTGCCGATGCCTGTCCTCGAATGCCCGGATGGCATCCGCATGCTGCAGGGTAAGACCGATGTCGTCGAGCCCGCGTAGCAGGCAGTCCTTGCGAAACGGGTCAATTTCAAATCCGATTGCATCCAGCCCCGGCGCCTCGATCCGCTGCGCCTGCAAATCAACCCGCAGCGCATACCCCGGTGTTGCAGTCGTTGCCGCAAACAGTGCTTCCACTGTAGCCGCCGGCAACACGACCGGGAGGACACCGTTTTTGAAACAGTTATTGAAAAAGATATCTGCAAATGACGGCGCAATGACGACACGGAAACCATCATCAAGCAGCGCCCACACGGCATGCTCGCGTGACGAGCCGCAACCGAAGTTCTCGCGGCCCAGCAGGATACTGGCGTCCCGATAGCGCGCCTGGTTAAGCACGAAATCCGGGTTAAGCGGCCGGGCACTATTATCCTTGCCCGGTTCGCCGTGGTCGAGATAACGCCACTCGTCGAACAGGTTCGGGCCGAAGCCGCTGCGCTGTATCGATTTCAGAAACTGCTTGGGAATGATTGCGTCGGTATCGACATTGGGCCGATCCAGTGGCGCGACTATTCCAGTAAAGGTGTCGAATTTATCCATCCCGGTTACCTGCCGGCCGTCAGGCCGGTTCCTTACTCACATCGGCAAAGTGGCCTGTTACGGCCGCGATCGCGGCCATTGCCGGACTGACCAGGTGCGTACGGCCACCCTGTCCCTGGCGGCCTTCGAAATTCCGGTTGGACGTTGATGCGCAACGCTCGCCGGCCTGCAGGCGATCTGCATTCATCGCCAGGCACATGGAACAACCCGGTTCACGCCATTCAAATCCCGCCTCAAGAAACAGGGTATGCAAGCCCTCCGCCTCGGCCTGTTGTTTGACCAGTCCGGAACCCGGCACAACCAGCGCCTGCTTGATGCCGGGGTGGACTGTGCGCCCGCGTATCACGCTGGCGGCCGCGCGCAAATCCTCGATGCGCGCATTGGTGCAGGAACCGATAAATACATGATCGGGGCGAATCGACGTGATCGGCGTACCCGGCTGCAAGTCCATGTAAGCCAGCGCCTTGCGCATACCCTCGCGCCTGACACTGTCCGGCTCGTTATCCGGGTCCGGCACCACGCCGTCAATGCCGGTCACCATCTCCGGCGATGTACCCCAGGTCACCTGCGGCACCAGGCTGCTCGCATCCAGTGACACGCTTCGATCGAATGACGCATCATCATCACTGTGCAGATCACGCCAGCCTGATACTGCCTGTTCCCATTGTGCACCTTTCGGCGCATAGGGACGCCCGGCAACATATTCAATGGTCGTGTCGTCAACTGCGACCATGCCGGCCCGCGCACCTGCCTCGATCGCCATATTACAGACTGTCATGCGCCCTTCCATACTGAGTGATCGCATGGCAGTACCGGCAAACTCGATGGAAGAACCGGTCCCACCGGCCGTACCGATCCGCCCGATAATGGCCAGCACAATGTCCTTGGCCGACACGCCGGGCGCCAGCGCCCCATCCACACGTATCAACAGGCTGCCGGTTTTCTTCAGGATCAGGCATTGCGTAGCCAGCACGTGTTCCACATCGGACGTACCGATGCCGAAGGCCAGCGCACCAAATGCACCATGCGTCGAGGTATGCGAATCACCACACACCACGGTCATGCCCGGTAACGTGGCACCCTGCTCGGGTCCGATCACGTGCACGATGCCCTGGCGCGGGTCGAGCATGGAGAATTCCGTGATGCCGTACTCGGCACAGTTGCGGTCGAGTGTTTCAACCTGCACACGCGAGACCGGGTCGGCAATACCGGCACGCCGGTCGGTGGTCGGCACATTGTGGTCGGGTACCGCCAGGATCGAACCGGTACGCCATGGCTGGCGACCGGCCAGGCGCAGGCCTTCAAACGCCTGCGGCGATGTCACCTCGTGCACCAGGTGGCGGTCGATATAGATCAGCGCCGTGCCATCATCATCCTGGCGAACAAGATGTGAATCCCAGAGTTTGTCGTACAGGGTCTTGCCTGACATCAGTTGCAATACTCGATCGATCGGGGAAAAAATTAATTATATTAGGATAGGCTGAATGAAGCTATCTACCGTTATGTATTTCCCCGACGGGCCGGATGCCGAAATAAACCACGGCGACAGCGACCAGACTGATGCCCGCCGCCATCAGGTACATGGCCTGCGGACCCATGCCCGTCCAGAGGTAACCGCTAACCAGGCTGCCAACAGCGCCGCCCGCACCGAAACTCACGCTGCTGTAGAGCGCCTGTCCGCGCCCCTGGTGAACGCCGGTGAAGAGCGAGTGGATCATGAATATGGCCACCGCGTGATACAGGCCGAAACTGGCGGCATGCAGGGTCTGCGCAAACACGATTACCGCGGGTTGATCGACAAACCCGGCGATCAACAACCAGCGCAGCAGGGTCAGCGTCACTGCAAACAGCAACAGTCGACGGGCCCCGAAGCGTGGCAGCAACACCGGCATGACGAGAAACACGCCGATTTCCGCCACCACGCCCAGCGCCCACAACTGGCCGATGACGGCCGTGGAATAGCCGGCATCCTCGAGGTACAGGGTATAGAAGGCGTAATAGGGTCCATGGCTGGCCTGCACCAGGAAGCAGACGCACAACAGGGACAGCACCAGCGGACGCCGCAGAACGTGCATCAGCGGCGCCTGGTCGAGCGGCAAATACGCGGCCGCCGACTCTGGCACACTGAGACTTCCCAGCCAGATAAATGCGAACAAGGCCAGCACGATTACCGGCAGCAGCCCCGCACCCCACCGGTCGAGCACGGGCCCGAGCAACGCCACCGCGAGAATAAAGCCCACTGATCCCCACAAACGGATACCGCTATAGCGGTGCGTGTCCTCGCCGAGGTGATTCATGGTGGTTGCCTC
>JAOULY010000192.1 GCA_029881775.1 Gammaproteobacteria bacterium | reverse complement strand
CAGCATCCATTACGGCATGGGCTTCGATGACAATCAACACGAAGGTGATCTGCATCTCGATATCGAGGGTGTGGATGTAGTGATTTCAGAGACCAGTAAAATCCTGCTGGATGGTGCGACCCTGGACTACGTCGAGCTGGAGCCGGACACCTTCCAGTTCATATTCATGAATCCAAACGACGTCAATTACGTCCCCCCGGAAAAATGACTGTATTCTGTCAGTACCCTTGGCACCCGTCGTGAACCAGACAGTCATTAAACCCGACGTCATTCACAAACAGGCAGCCGGCAGCCGGCACACCCGCCTGCTGGCCAGGCTGGCAGGCATCCTTGGACTGCTTGCCCTCGCACTACTGCTTTTCACCGTCAGTGGTTACCTGCTACCAACAGGTCTGACCCGGATATTCGTCGCCGTCATTCTGCTGATCGGCGGAATAGTGCTGGCAGCCTCGATACTGCGACTGCTGCGCGAGCCTCAAGACGTGCAGGCAAATCTGCCTCCCGCAAGTCCCGCGCCGGATGTGCATATCGACCAGGGCGACCGTCCTGACACTGCCATGGCACACGTCTCGCCAGCAGGCACTATCAATCCACTGCAACCCGGGATATTTCCCGCCAGCGAGAAAGACGCGCTCAAGATCCTTTATGAAATTGTCTCCGGCATCAATACGGCACATGGCCTGGATGACCTGTTGACCCGGTTCCTTTACACGCTGAAACGCTATACACAGGCGCGGGGTGCCGCCATCTGGGTGGAGAAAGACCAGCAACCACCGGAACTCGCCGCCAGCAGCGGCATCGACGAATCACTGCTGTTGCCGGACCGCCAGGATATCAGGCGCTGCCTGTACGAACGCGCCGCCACCGAAGGAAAAATGTGGGTCGAGAAGAGCCTGGAAAAATGTGAAAAGATCGCCGGCCGCAGGTTTTTCGAACAGGACAACATTGGCCTGGTTTCTTTACCGATGCGTTATCGCGGGCGGATCACCGGCGTAATCAACCTGTTCCTGGACCGCGGCATCATCGAAAGAATAGATGATATCAAGCCACTTTTGACCAGTATCGCCCACCATATCAGTATTGCTATCGAGAAATCGCATGATGATGATGAAAACCGTGAGCATTTGATCAAGGAAGAACGCACCCGTATCGCACATGAATTACATGACTCGCTCGCACAAAGTCTTGCCAGCCTCAGGCTGCAGGTGCGTGTGCTGGACGAAACGCTTCACCAGGGTGATGAATCGACCACCTGGCAACAACTCGAGCGTATCGAGCACAGCCTGGACGAGGCCAACACCGAATTACGGGGCCTGATCGCGAATTTCCGCGCACCCTCGTCTAACCGTGGCCTGATAGAGGCCATTGAACAGGTCGTTAACCAGTTTCGCAACGAAACCCGTATCCGCACCTACCTGCAGAAAGACTGTACACCCCGCTCCTTTTCCAGGGACACTGAAATCCAGATACTGCGTATAATCCAGGAGGCCTTGTGGAACATTCGCAAACACAGCCAGGCGAAAACCGTCCGGATCCTGCTGCGCAACACCCCGGACACCTATTGCCATGTCCTGATTGAAGACGACGGTGTCGGCATCAACAAGCAGGTATACGGCTCGGCCGGTGAACATGTGGGTCTCACAATCATGCGCGAACGTGCGAACAAGATAGGTGGTAATCTCAGGATCGAGAGTGAGCCTGGCGAAGGCACACGGGTAGTACTCGAAATCAACAAGCCACCGGCAGGGAACCCCGCATGAGCCTCAATATACTACTGGTTGACGATCACACCCTGTTCCGCGAGGGTCTCGAGGGTCTGCTCAGCCGGCGCAACATCAATATTCTCGCCGCAGTCGGCAGTGGCCAGGAGGGTCTCAGGCTGGCGGCTGAACTGAAACCGGATGTGGTGCTGCTGGACATGCGCATGCCGGAAATGGATGGCATGGAAGTCCTGCGCAAGCTGCGCAAAAACGGCTTCAAGAATCCCGTCGCCATGCTGACGACCAGCAGTGACGAACGCGACCTGGTGGAATCATTACGCAGCGGCGCCCAGGGTTACCTGCTCAAGGATATGGAACCGGACCAGCTGGTACTCGCCTTGCGCGACATCGTCGCCGGCAAGACCGTGGTCGCACCGGACCTGGCACCCGTGCTGGCCCGCGTTGTCCAGGGTGACAGCATCGAGCCGATCAAGGAAAGTCCGTTCGCCAAACTTACCCCGCGTGAAAACGAGATACTGTCGCTGCTCGCCGAAGGCCAGAGCAACAAGGTCATTGCACGCAATCTCGGCATCTCCGATGGCACTGTCAAACTGCATGTGAAGTCCATCCTGCGCAAACTGGGCGTACATTCACGCGTCGAGGCAGCCGTCATCGCCGTTGAACAGGGTATGCGCACCGGTCGCAACAGTGATCAGGACAGTAGCAGCTGACAACACCACGCCATGAAACGTTTCACCGACCTGGTAGCAGACTGTCTACCGGCAATCACCGAGATCTTTCCATGGGATGCGGATGAACTGCTGCAGGCGGGAAACGCCCTGCTGGTCGATATACGCGAACAGAATGAATTCGACACCATGCATATCGAAGGTTCACTGCATGTCCCGCGCGGCATTCTTGAATCGTCGTGTGAATACAACTATGAAGACACAGTGAAGGAACTGGTCGAGGCACGCGACCGGGATGTCATCATCGTATGTCGTTCCGGAAACCGCAGCGCACTGGCCGCCTACACCATGCAACTGATGGGCTATAACAGGGTTGCATCGATGAAGACCGGGCTGCGTGGATGGAACGACTACGAGTTGCCGTTAGTCAATGCTGCCGGGATGACCGTGCCGGTGGAAACGGCAGACGACTATTTCACTACCCGGCTAAGACCCGACCAGCTCGACCCGGAGGATTAAAACGTCTTGCAGGCCTTGCCCGCTGCTTCAGGGCGCCGGAATCGCTGTTACAGTGGTACGACAACCTGGATGGTCAGACGTAGTGTTTGCGGTCGGCACGTCGCCGGGTTGCCTGCTGCGTCACCACGCCCTCGATGGCGCCAAGGTCAGGCAGTTCGATAACAGCATGTCCCGCCTGCAGCGTTTTCAGGTAGTACACCCCTTCCCCGAAAACCAGTTGCCTGAATACAAAGCCTTCATCGTGTCGCGCCATCACGTAGGAGCCGTCACTAATAACGCCTTCGGGATCGATAATAATGATGCAACCATCGTTGAACTCCGGTGACATCTCATCACCGATGACCCGCAGCGCAAAGGGTTCCCGCCCGCAACTGTTATCCTGCATGATCGTATCCGACCCCGTATCCAGGTAAAATATATATACTATATTAACAATATGTTAGCGGGCATTTCTCGCACAGATACCAAGGAATTAGCTAACCCCGTAGAACTCACGGTACCAGGCGACAAACCGCGCCAGGCCATCCTCAACAGTGGTAGCCGGCCGATAGCCCACATCACGCACCAGTTCATCGATATCCGCGTAGGTGGCACGAACGTCACCCGGCTGCATGGGCAGCATGTTCTTTTCCGCTTCCCTGCCCAGGCACTTTTCAAGCACAGCAATGTAATGCATCAACTCTACCGGTTCATTATTGCCGATATTGTACAGGCGGTAAGGTGCGGTACTGCTGGCCGAGTCGGGATGATCGCCCGACCAGTCAGGATTCGGCTGCGGCACACGGTCCAGCACCCGGACGACACCTTCGATGATATCGTCGATATAGGTAAAGTCACGACTGTGATTACCGTTGTTGAACACGTTGATCGGTTTGCCTTCCAGTATATTCCGCGTAAAGCTGAAGTAGGCCATATCCGGCCTTCCCCATGGACCGTAAACGGTAAAGAACCGCAGGCCGGTCACCGGAATCCGGTATAGATGGCTATAGGTATGCGCCATCAATTCGTTGGCCTTCTTGGTTGCCGCATACAGGCTGACCGGGTGATCGACATTATCGTGCACAGAAAACGGCATATTGGTATTCGCCCCATAGACCGAGCTGCTGGAAGCGTAAACCAGGTGCTCTACCCCGTTGTGCCGGCACCCTTCCAGGATATTTGCAAAACCGAGCAGGTTTGTATCGACATAGGCAAGCGGGTTCTCGAGTGAATAACGTACACCGGCCTGGGCGGCCATGTTCACCACCCGTTCCGGCCGGTGCGTGCGAAACAATTCGGCCACACCTTCCCGGTCTTCGAGTGACATACGCACATCCGTGTAGGCCGGGTGCTTTTCAGTGCGCGCAAGACGTGCCTGTTTCAGGCTGACGTCGTAGTAGTCATTCAGGTTATCGATACCAATGACTTCATCGCCACGCTCCAGCAGGCGCAATGCCAGCGCCGAACCGATAAAGCCTGCAGAACCGGTAATCAGTACTTTCATAGGTATTTGTATCGCCTTCCGGCGTGATCCGGCAGTTAATATAAACCGCTACAGGCGGCCATCAACCGCTGCTGCCGGCAGTATGCTCTTCACATCATAGAGGATGCCGTTCGGACGGCACAGTGCACGCAATCCCTCTGCGCCGATATCGATAAACTGCTTGTGCCCGACAGCAATAATAACCGCGTCGTAGATGCCATTCTCCGGCGACTCGACCATATCAATCGCATATTCCTTGCGCACGTTTTCCGGTGACACACAGGGATCATGCATATCCACAACAACGTTATAGCGCTGCAATTCCTTGACCACGTCGATCGCCCGTGAATTACGCAGGTCCGGGCAGTTTTCCTTGAACGTCAGACCAAGCACCAGTGCACGCGCACCTGACACCTGGATTTTACTGTTCATCATCAGCTTGACGACCTGCTCCGCAATATGTCGCCCCATGTCATCATTCAGGCGACGACCCGCCAGGATCAGCTCCGGGTGGTAACTGACTTCCTGCGCCTTGTGAGTCAGGTAATACGGGTCAACGC
>JAOULY010000191.1 GCA_029881775.1 Gammaproteobacteria bacterium | reverse complement strand
GGGCCTGGGGCGAGTTTGTCGGCTATCTAACCGGGAAGTCAGAAGCCACCCTCATGCCACGGGCAGACAGCAGCGACTGAGGACGCCTTCCCCGGGTTGCGGGACCAGCAACCACCCCCCTCCGGGGCCAACCCGCCTGTCGTCATCACCGCAGGCCTCTTGGTACGGACGCTTAATTGGCCATTGCGGAAAACACCGCCAGGGTTTCCGCTGCTGAGCGTTGCCAGGAAAAGGTGGCTGCACGTTCGAGCGAACGCCGGCCGAGACTTTCCCTCAGCGCGTCATCGTCAAGCAACCTGCGCAGGTGGTCCTGTAGTTCCTGCTCACTGTAAGGATCGAAAAACAGGCCCGCATCACCCACCACCTCGGGGATAGACGTGGTGTTGCTGCCGATAACGACCGTACCGCACGACATTGCCTCCAGCGCCGGCAGTCCAAATCCCTCGCAGAATGAGGGCAGCACGAAGATATGCGCCCCGTTATACAGGCAGTTGAGTCCTTCATCCGAAACATACCCGGTATAGATTACTTTTTCCCTGAACTGCGGGTCGTTCATACCGGCTTTGAGATCCTCGTCAATCAGGAAGACATCATGCTCATAGTCACCCACCATCACCAGCCTGACATCGGCGTACTCCGGGAACTTCATCAAGCCGCCAAAAGCCCTGAGTAGCGTCACCAGGTTCTTGTGCGGCGCAATCCCGCCGACATAAAGAATATAGCGGGATTCCTCAGTCAGCCCCCAGGAAGACAGCACAGCACTAATCTGGCTGCGATCTGTCACCGGGCCAAACGAATCTGCCGAACCCTCCGTTACCACCCGGATGTGATCTTCGGGCAGTTTGAAGTGTTCAGCGATGCCGCGCTTCGAAAACTGCGAGACGGTCAGCACCAGGTCCGACTGCCTGACTGCCAGCCAGGTCTTGAGATTCCAGAACAACCTGTTCTTCCAGCTCTTGAAAATCAGCTCGGGGTACTGCTCGGCGATGACATCATGGATTGCCACTATTTTCCTGAACGATCCCCACACGGGGAAGTAGGTATAGACCGACGGGAAGAAAAAGACATCCATGGGTGTCCTCGATACCGCGCGACCCATCCTGAGCATATCACCCAGGCTGCGTCTGCCTTCGGCCGATGCAGCCTGGGTCGGCGAGGCAGACAATTCGACTACCACCTGTTCGGCGCGCTTTGGCAGGTCGGTCGCCCGAGCCGTGTCCGAGTCCATAAAGAACAGATAATCATTGTCCCTGTCTATTTCCAGAAGCGCCGTGAGCATGTGGCGCGTGAACCGTCCATAGCCACGCGGATTGGCCCAGCAGGTTGCATCAATACCGATTCGCATCTATCTGTCGACTCCTTTGCATAAAACCGCAGACCAGCATCAATCCATTAATCGGAATTTCCTGCCTTCTGTGAATATTCCACACCCTGGCAACAACCATAATGGATAATTCCGACAAGCTGCGCATACGCGGAACCATGAACGCAATTGATACAGGAAAATATGTCGGCCGTCCGGCCCTGGAATATCAACACCTGGTGATTTCTGCATGGATGTACGCCGCGACCGCTCAATTCTCAACAGCTGCAAGGACCTCAGCCGCTGTTGCGATCGAGCCAGTTGCTGTACCAGGAGATGGTTTCCTGCAGACCCTGCTGCTGGGTATAACGGGGTTTCCAGCCAAGTCTTTCATGGGCGCGGGTGCAATCAAGCCACTGTTCCGGTATCTCGTGCTTTGCCTCGTTGAGTACCTGCGGCTCCAGGTCTGTCCGGCCGGACGCGGCAAGGATGCTCTGTACCAGCTCAAGCACCGAGTAAGGTTGTTCGACGCCGAAGTTAAAGGCTTCACCAACAATGCCCTCGTCGGGAAGTCGCTCGGCAATGTCCAGGTAGGCCTCAACGGCATCCCGAACATAAAAGTATTCGCGCAGGTAGCTGCCGTCACTGCGAATGACCGGGCGTTCACCCCGGAGTGCCGACACAATGGTGCCGGGTATCAGGCGGCTGAAGTTGAGGTCGCCGCCGCCATACAGATTACCGCACCGGGTCACTGCAAGCGGCACCCCGTAAGTGTGGTAATAACTGAAAGAAATCAGGTCGGCGCAGGATTTTGATACGTCGTAGGGAAAGCAACCCTGCAGCGGCGTATCTTCATTATAAGGGAGTTGCTTGTGTACACCGTAGGCCTTGTCGCTTGAGGCCACGACCACCCTCTCGATGAGTTGATCGCAGATCCGGCATGCTTCAAGCAGAACCCAGGTGCCCTTTATATTGGATTCAAAGGTTGATAACGGTGAACGCGAAGCGGTCCCGACGATTGTCTGGGCGCCAAGGTGAAACACCGTATCGATTTCATACTCATTGAGTGTGCGCATGGCAAGCTCGAGGTCTTCCAGGCTGCCTCGTACCAGCCTGGCGCGGCTGGTTGCACCCTCCGAGAGTAACCGGCTGTCAGGGACCCAGTCACGTACCAGGCAGGTTACCTGCGCATTGCGGCGCAACAGTTCATCGACAAGCCAGGAACCCAGCAAGCCTGTAGCACCGGTAACCAGAACCCGCTTATCTTTCCAGAAGTTCATGTCCAGACATTCCAGGGTGCGGTGTTGCTCTTCCAAAGGGATTCAAGCAGACGTTTTTCCCGGAGTGTATCCATGGGCTGCCAGAAACCTTCATGCTGGAAGGCAAACAGCTGTCCATCAGCTGCAAGTCTTTCCATCGGTTCACGCTCCAGTACGGTATCTTCATCTTCCAGGTAATCGAATATCTCCGGTTCAAACACAAAGAACCCGCCGTTAATCCAGCCTTCCCTGGTTTGCGGTTTTTCCGAGAACTGCTTTACAGCCTTGCCTTCAATTTGCAGTGCGCCAAACCTTGATGGCGGGCGTACCGCCGTAACAGTTGCAAGGCCGCCATGCGCATTGTGGAATTCGACCAGTGCGTTGATATCTATGTCTCCGAGTCCGTCTCCATAGGTAACCATGAAACGGTCTTCGGCAAGCCATGGCCTGAGACGCTGCAGGCGGCCACCCGTCATGGTTCCCTCTCCTGTATCAATGACGCCAACACGCCAGTCTATGGAACCCGTGTTCAGCAATTCACGCGAACCATCCTGAAGGTTCACAATATAGTCATTGTTATGCACGACGAAGTTGCTGAAATATTCCTTGATTATTTCACCCTTGTATCCACAGGCAACAAGAAAATCATTGTGGCCGTAGTGTGCATAGAGTCGCATGATGTGCCACAACATCGGCTTGCCGCCGATTTCGACCATGGGCTTGGGTATACGGTCCGTTTCCTCGGCGAGACGCGTACCCAGTCCACCGGCCAGTAACACAACTTTCATGTCTCGATCACTCTTGGTTGCGGTATTGGCAGTATAAATTTCCCGCGCCGCGCCGCGAATTCAGCCTGCTGTTGCATGATCTCGTCAGCGATGTTCCATGGCAGGATCAGCAGATAATCCGGCTTGTCACTTGCCAGGGTTGACACCGGCCTGACCGGTATATGTGTACCGGGCGTATACAGACCCACCTTTAGCGGATTCTTGTCGACAACATAATCAACCAGCTCTGTATCTATCCCGCAGTAGTTTAACAGTGTATTACCCTTGGCAGGCGCGCCGTAAGCCGCAATGGTCTTGCCCTCGCTCTTCAAGGTTCTGAGCAAAGCCAGTAGTGACTCGCGGTTGTCCTGCACAGCCTTTGCCAGTCGATCGTAGGGTTCAGCGGTGTGATAGCCCTTGCGTCGCTCTGAATCTCCCATTTCCCTGACCGCCCGGGCATGATCCGGTGACATATCAGACTTGTGCGTCGCATATACACGTAGTGAGCCGCCATGGACAGGCACCCTGTCAATGCGCTGCATGACCAGTCCAACTGCCTCGTAAAGTCGCATCAATGCAATTACCGAGAAATAACACAGATGCTCATGATAGACAGTGTCATACTCCATCCTGTCAAGCAGATCGCCGAGGTAGGGAAATTCGGTTATTACGCGGCCATTAGTGTCCAGTAGTTCCCTGCAGCCAGCGAGAAAATCCTGCGTATCGTCAACATGTGCAAGCACATTATTCGCAATCACGGCACTTGCCGCGCCATGTTCCATGCGCACCTTGCGCGCAAGCTCTGAACTGAAGAATTCGGCAATTGTGTCAATACCGTGTTCGCGCGCCATTGCTGCAATATTGCGTGCCGGTTCAATGCCCAGGGTCCTGACGCCCTGTTTGCGGAAACACCCCAGCAGACTGCCATCATTGCTCGCAACTTCCACAACCAGGTCGTCGCCACCCAGACCAAGCTCGGATACCACAGAAGCAGCGTAAGACAGGTTGTGTTCCGCAATGGTATCCGAGGTGCCCGTGACATAAATATAGTCACGGAAAAGCACTTCAGGGGCGATAACATCCAGCAGTTGAACCAGCGAACAGTCCCTGCAGCGGTACACGTCCAGGGGATAGCGGGGTTCGCCGGCAAATTCAGCGTCTGATTTCGGGAAACTGTTAGCGAGCGGCTGGTCGCCGAGACGCAGGAAGGCTTCAAGTTGTTCACCCCCGCATGCACGGCAGCTTGTCCGCAGGTAATGAGTGTCATTATTGTCGTGGTTCATTGCAACGCCTGTTTCTTGTTTCATCTGATTTGTTATCCAGCCTGGCGTACTGCGGCGGGGGCTTCCGGCAACAGCAGCCGATTCGGGTTTGTATTTATAAAGTCTCATGCATCGCTATGTGATTTCAACACCGGTTTCCTTTTCTCGCTGCAGGGTACGTTCAATACCCTGCTGTATCGTGGTCGCCGGCACCCAGGAGAGCAACTTCCGCAGCTTGTCTGTCGCTACCGGCATGTGTGCCATTTCTTCCTGCCGCGCAGGCAGTGCGCCAAAGTGCAGGTGCCCGGGTGGAATACCCAGCAGCCGCGCGGTGATCTCGGTGAAT
>JAOULY010000190.1 GCA_029881775.1 Gammaproteobacteria bacterium | reverse complement strand
GCGTGATGTTCTCCGATATGGAACTAATCGGCATTCCGCACCGCGTGGTCGTCGGCGAAAAGAATCTCGACAAGGGCATGGTCGAGTACAAGGCCCGGCGTGACGGCGATAACCAGGATATCGCCCGTGACGAAATCATTGCCTTTTTACAGGGTAAACTGGCCTGACGCCGGGCCGATATAACCAGGTATGAACACGCGCATACCCGCATTCAGACTGTCCGGCCCGCTGCTTGCCGGCCTGCTGTGTGCGTGCACAAACGCATGGGCCGCCACACAGGAACGGCCTGATGAAGACATGCGCGCGGTGCTACTCGAGGCCGTAAAATCCAGTGACAGTTTTATCGACCGCTTCGATGCCGAGGTCTGGCTCACCGACATGTCACGGCGACTGCAATCCCGGGTCAAGGACCATGACGAACGACTGTATATTCTCAAGCAGGTGCATTACGAATCAACACGTGCCGGGCTCGATCCGGAACTGGTGCTGGCCCTGATCAACGTGGAAAGCAATTTTGACCGCTTCGCCATTTCCAGTGCCGGTGCGCAGGGCCTGATGCAGATCATGCCGTTCTGGCTGGATGAAATCGGCCGCCCCGATGACAACCTGTTCGACATCGCGACCAACCTGCGTTTCGGCTGTACCATCCTGAATATCTACCTGAAACGCGAACGCGGCGACATGCGCAAGGCGCTGGCACGTTACAACGGCAGTGTCGGCAAGAACTGGTACCCGGCCCGCATCTACAAGGCGCTCAGTCGGTACTGGTACAAGCAGTAACGGATCAAGGCAGGTCACAACCTCTCGGGCCAGGCAGGCTCAGCACACTGAAGCAGGTCGAACCCGGGGCGTGCCAGGTATCAGGGTTTTGCTTCGTCAGCACTGCCGGCATCCCGCTCAACAGCCGGCGCGGGCGGCAACGGGGCGGCAGGCGCCTCACAGCCTTGCGATACGCCAAGTCCCTTCAGGAAAGCCCTGCGTACAATTCCGGCAGCAATGGCGCTGGATACCTCACGCGAATGTCGCTCCGCGCCCGTGAGCTTGCGCACCCAGCCATGAAAAGGAATGACGCCTTGTGTAGTGCCCCTCAGGGCATTGATGGCTGAGTCTCCTGCCATATCGCCGCCCTTTTCAAGCAAACGTCGATCCGAAGATGACCTCCGCGCGTCCAGGTCAGGCCCCAGGGCTTCATCCAGTTCAACAACTACTGACTCGATTGTCTTGCAGCTCATGTCATCCGGTTGCTGATAGGGATCCAGCCTGGCCTCGTTCAGGACGCGGGGAATCTTGGTGCGTATCAGGTTAAGATCTTCCAAAGGGGCGGTTACGGCTTCACCGATTCTGGAGCCAGCATCCGTGCTGGGCACAGTGCTCCTGGTGGAGCAGCCAGCTAAAATAAAAATGAAGATAACCAGGTAAGCCGGGATTTTCATGCTATTGGCCAGTAGTAGTGATTGAACTATTGCATTTAACCAGCAAGGTACGGGAAGAATAACCCGCACATTTAAAAGAATGCACCTGCGAGAACCGGCCACCACGCTGGCATCTCTGGTGCTGGATGTCTAAATCCTTAGCCGTCTCTGCTTGCTACTCGCCCTGTACCAGGATTTCCAGTTTGCCTCGCCCGCGATGACCGATGCCGGATTATTTATAATACTCTCCCCGGAACGACTCGATCAGCACCGCGGCTTCCTCCTCAATAACACCGACTGTATTGAGTACTGCTGAACTGATCTGCAGGCTCGCTTCCAGTGTTTCCGAGACGGCAATGGTCGCACCTGCCTTCAACAACTGTTCACAGTGATGCCGGTCACGGCCGCGCGCATGAATGTTGATGTCCGGGTAATGTTGCCGCACGACGTAAACGAGTTGCCTGGCTGGCACGACCTGGTCAAGCGTGCATACCAACACGCCGACCTGCCCGACACCTGCCGCCTTCAATACATCGACCCGGCTGGCGTCTCCGTAGGTGACCGAGTACCCGTCGCTCCTGCCTTCCAGTACGCGGTCTGCATTTCTGTCGATGGCAAGATAGGGCACATTCGCGGCCTGCAGGATACTGGCTATCCGTCGCCCGACGCGGCCGAATCCGGCAATTATAACTTGCGGTTGTCCGTCATCCAGAGAACCGGTACCGATACCGTCCCTGACTGCCACTGTAGAGAAGCAATTGCCGACATAGTCACAGAAGCTCGCCAACAACGGCGTGGTGGTCATGGTCAGTGCCACCAGCAGTGTCAGAAGATGAAAAAGATCTTCCGGCAGGAGACCGCTGATGGCTGCCAGCCCGAATAGCACAAAGCCGAATTCCCCGCTCTGTGATAACAGGATCGATACCCGTATCGCATCCGGTTTACTGACACCCATGAACCGGCAAAGAACCCAGAGAATGACCGACTTGAGCAACAACAGACCCAGCACCAGTCCGGCAATCACCACGCTTTGCCTGCCCAACAGGCCAAAATCGATGGTCATGCCGACGCCCATAAAAAACAGGCCGAGCAGGATACCGCGGAACGGCTGGATATCCGCGATTAACTGGTGCCGGTAATGCGAATCCGCCATCATCAGCCCCGCCAGGAAAGCGCCCAGTGCCAATGACAGGCCCACCGCTTCCATCAGCCACGCGGTACCCAGCACCGCGAACACAGCCGCGGCGGTGAATACCTCGGCCGTCCTGCTGGTCGCAACCAGTCGCAACACCGGTGACAACAGGAAACGGCCAATGAGGATAACGAAGGCGATCGCAAGTATGCCCTCCAGCATGGCGGACTCGACACCTTCCAGCAGTTCGGTATCAACGGCCAGCAGTGACACCAGCGCCAGCAGCGGCACCACCGCAAGGTCCTGCAGTAACAGCACAGAAAACGCCGTTTGCCCGTGGCTGGCCCCCATTTCTCCCCGCTCGGTCAGTATTTGCAGGCCAAACGCAGTCGATGAAAGCGCAAGACCGAAACCGATGATGATGGCAATCCCGAGCGGCTGACCAAACAGCAGGGCGAGGCCGGCAATAGCCAGGCCGGTCACCATCAGTTGGGCCGTGCCAAGACCAAAAACCATGCGCCGCATGTTCCACAGGCGCGCGGGCTTCAGTTCTATGCCAATAATGAATAGCAGAAAGATAACGCCGAACTCGGCGATATGCCGGATTTCCTCAATCTTGTCGATGAAACCGAAACCCCACGGACCGACCACGGCACCGGCCGCGAGGTACCCCAGCACTGCACCAAGGCCCAGACGCTGAAAGAGTGGAACAGCGACAACCGCCGCCGCCAGCAGCACCAGTATGTCCGCGAGGTAGTGTGTCTCCATCATGTCATTCCCGTATCAGCACAGTGTTTTATCGATCCTGCAACCCTGTTCAATCAGCCGTGCCAGCGCACTCAAGTTGAACCTTCTGTTGTTATTATATTGTAGAAATTTACACCATTGTGGCATCTAACAGTCATTCCTGGCTGCCGGTTTTTCAACATCAGTGAGATGAATATCGCTGGCAGCCGGACATCCAGCATCAACACTGGATTTCCGGCCTTGGCCGATCACCCGCCGTTGGGTTAAATCTTGTCCAGAATCAGTGCGCGGATCGTATATTGGCGAGAACCAGACATTAAAAAAGCAGGGCGACACCTGCTGCACCCCGCACTTCAGCTCCACAACCAGTAGCCCGGATGGAGTGAAACGTAACCCGGGAGTGTCTCCCCGGATTCCACTGCGTTGCATCCGGGCTACGGTACTGTGGTGCTGCTACCAGTAGCCCGGATGGAGTGAAACGTAACCCGGGAGTGTTCCCCCGGATTCCACTGCGTTGCATCCGGGCTACGGTACTGTGGTGCTGCTACCAGTAGCCCGGATGAAGTGAAACGTAACCCGGGAATGTCTCCCCGGATTCCACTGCGTTGCATCCGGGCTACGTTACTGCGGCGCTACACCCGGCAGCCCGGATGGAGTGAAACGTATTCCGGGAGTGTTCCCCCGGATTTCACTGCGTTGCATCCGGGCTACGTTACTGCGGCGCTACTACCAGTAGCCCGGATGGAGTGAAACGTAATCCGGGGGGTGTTTTCCATACGGCACTGAGTATTTTAGAAGCGTCCTGTCTAGGCTGTGCTCTTACTTATTCATTTCAAACAGCGCAATCGATTCGACATGTGCGGTATGCGGAAACATGTCCATAACCCCTGCGGAGACGAGTGTGTAGCCCTTTTCGTTAACCAGCACCCCGGCATCACGCGCCAGCGAACCCGGGTGACAGGATACATAAACGATGCGTTGCGGATGTATGTTGCCGAGCACATCCAGCACCCCGGCCGCACCGCTGCGCGGAGGATCAAGCAATACCTTGCTGTAGCCGTCGCCGACCCAGGCGGCTTCACGGTTATCCGCAGCCAGGTCGGCCACGTGGAAGGCAACATTATCCAGCCTGTTGAGCATGGCATTTTCGCGGGCGCGACTAACCAGGCCCGCCTCGCCTTCCACACCCGTGACCCTGCCTGCCTGCCGCGCCAGCGGCAATGTGAAATTGCCAAGACCGCAAAACAGGTCCAGCACCTGGTCGTCCGGATTCAGATCAAGCATGTCCAGCACGCACGCGACCATCTGCGCGTTGATTGACGAATTGACCTGGGTGAAATCCGTCGGGCGGAAACGCATCTCGATGTCCTGCCCGGCCAAGCGGTACGCCAGTGCCGAATCCAGCGGGGCAAATGGTCGTACCGTGTCCGGCCCGCCGGATTGCAGCCAGACATGCAGTCCCGTCGATGCCGCAAACGCCGTCAGGCGCGCCTCGTCCGCCTCGCTGAGCGCATCCAGGTGACGAAACACCAGCGCCGTCGCAGTATCACTGACCGCCACCTCGATCTGCGCTATACGCTCACGCGCGTCCAGCGACTCGACCAGCCGTGCAAGCATCTCAATCCGCTCACCCACCGCGGGATGCAAT
>JAOULY010000189.1 GCA_029881775.1 Gammaproteobacteria bacterium | reverse complement strand
AGGCGCTCCTACGTGGTGTGTCGGGCGCCATCTATCTCGTGACCGTCGTATACTGTTGGTGTGAAATTACGCTTGCTAACTACATTACTGGTGCTTGGCTGTTTCATGCAGACCGCCGCGTTGGCGCGGGAGGCCGGCCGCACACCCACCAATCGCCTGAATGACCTCGCCCTGGCAGTCGCGAATGCTCATACGATGCTACGCGTCGACCTTGCGCAGATTGCGCTGACCGAACTGGCCGCCACCTACGACGATGAGGCGCTGCGGGCACGACAGGATATACGCGCCCGCGCAAATAAACCCGGACTGGGACGCTGGTCGGCGCAAGTACAAAGCATGGCGCAGGATTACCGGCGACTGGCCGAATCCATTAGCCAGGACACCATCATTGATATCAACATCGGCGCCGAGAACAGCCTGTACCTGACCATTGACGGCCGGCTGGTTGCAATAAGCAGTCCGCGCATGAATGAGCAGCCCGCCTTCGAGCAAAGCATTATTACGCAGTTCTGCACCTTGAACCGCTGCGACGAGTTACTGGACATGCCGATGGCGACACCGGCCAGAACGGTGGCTGACCGAACCGGGACCACGCGCTGGAGTTTCAGCCAGAATGCCGGGCCGGTATGCGAGGGAAGCGATGGCCTGCAGTTCCAGTTCAACAGCATGGATAACCTCGGGCGCAAGCGGGATGTTTGTGCGCGGACAGTGGCGGAGCTGGACACGCTGACCGCGGAGCTGGCGAACAGGCTGGCGTTCGGCGTACGCATTGACTGGGAGCGCATCATGATCCGGTCGCTGCCGGGCGGCGAGGAGCAGGTCACCCTTAACCAGGAGGGCGACTACATCCAGCAGTCCCTGCCGACACTGGCACAGCGCCGGGATTTATTCCGCCTGGTGCGACCGTGGCTGGCAGCGAAGGCAAAGGGTACGCCCTACCCCCTGGTCGTGTTGAACGCCGGGCGGCTGCTGGGTGAGCCGGGGTTCCCGCTGGAGTGACACCTTACTCCCGGAGGGTGGCCGCTTCTGCGGGTCCTGTTGCCACACGCTGAAACCTCTCTTCAACCCGGCCTGTAGAAACGTTTGCAGGTGCGATCCGGTCCAGGCAATTCGCGCACGCGGTGCGCTCCTACAGCGCATCATTCAACTCAAGCGTCAGAACAACCCCTGTAGGAGCGCTTCGCAAGCGCGAATATATTTATTCTATTCGCGGACAGCGTCCGCTCCTACAGCGCATCATTCAACTCAAGCGTCAGAACAACCGCCGTAGGAGCGCTTCGCAAGCGCGAATATATTTATTCTATTCGCGGACAGCGTCCGCTCCTACAGCGCATCATCCAGCTCAAGCGTCAGAACAACCGCCGTAGGAGCGCCTTGCAGGCGCGATTAAATTTAAAAATCGCGCCTGCAAGGCGCTCCTACGGGTTGGTTGATCAGCACGCAGGTGTGTTAATCGATCAGCGCGTGCTGCGTGGTGGCAGGCCGGTATGCTGGGTGAGGACTTTTTTGCCGCGCGTTCTTTTCTTGTGGGCGCCGGCGGAATTCTTGCGCCGCGGGGCCCGGTAGACGTTATCGCCGTCCGGCTGGTCTGCCGGCACCAGCTGGTGATCGCGATCGCCGATGAGGTCGGCGCGACCCATCTTGATCAGGGTCTCGCGTAACAACGGCCAGTTGGCCGGGTCGTGGTAGCGCAGGAAGGCCTTGTGCAGTTTGCGCTGCGCGGGCTCTTTCACACTCTCAACCTGCCCTTTTTTATAACTCACCTTCTTCAGCGGGTTCTTACCCGTATGAAACATGGCCGTCGCGGTCGCCATGGGCGACGGGTAAAACGCCTGCACCTGGTCGGCGCGGAAGCCGTTGCGTTTCAGCCAGAGCGCCAGGTTCAACATGTCTTCGTTGGTGGTACCCGGGTGCGCGGCGATGAAATACGGGATCAGGTACTGTTCCTTGCCGGCCTCTTTCGAGAATTTCTCGAACAGTTCCCGGAAACGGTCATAGCTGCCGATGCCCGGCTTCATCATCTTTGACAGCGGGCCATCCTCGGTGTGCTCCGGGGCGATCTTCAGGTAACCGCCGACATGGTGCGTGACCAGTTCTTTTACATACTCGGGATCTTCAACGGCCAGGTCGTAGCGCAGCCCGGAGGCGATCAGCACCTTTTTCACGCCGGGCAATTTACGTGCCGCGCGATAGAGCTGCGTCAGCGCCGAGTGGTCCGTGTTCAGGTTTGAACAGATGCCGGGGTAGACACAGCTCGGCCGCCGGCAGGCCGCTTCGATCGCGCGGCTCTTGCAGGCAATGCGATACATATTGGCCGTCGGCCCGCCGAGGTCTGAAATAACACCGGTAAAACCCGGCACCTTGTCGCGGATGTCCTCGATCTCGTTGAGGATCGACTCCTGCGAGCGGTTCTGGATGATACGTCCCTCGTGCTCGGTGATGGAGCAGAAGGTGCAACCGCCAAAGCAGCCGCGCATGATGTTGACGGAGAAGCGGATCATTTCGTAGGCCGGGATCTTTTTGTCCCGGTAAGACGGGTGTGGCACGCGCGCATACGGCATGCCGAACACGTAATCCATTTCATCGGTGGTCAATGGCAGCGGCGGCGGGTTCAGCCACAGGTCGCGGCCGGCATAACCCTGCACCAGTGCGCGGGCATTGCCGGGATTGGTCTCGAGATGCAGCACGCGGTTGGCATGCGCGTACAGGGTTTTATCATTGCGCACCTTTTCAAACGACGGCAGCCGGATAACCGTTTTGTCGCGCTGCAGTTTCGGCACGGTGAATTCAACGATCTGCGCGCCGTTTTCATCAATACCGAGTTGCCGGGCATTGCGTCGTTGCTGCTCGCAGTCACTGATCTCCTGCGTGTTGATGTAGGGATTGACGATATTATCGATCCGTCCCGGCCGGTCGATGCGGGTGGAATCGACCTCCGTGAAACCCGCCGGCGTATCCTCGCGCAGAAAAGCCGTGCCGCGCACATTGGTGATCTGCTTGATGGGTTCACCCAGCGAGAGCCGGTGCACGATCTCCACGATTGCGCGCTCCGCGTTGCCATAACAAAGCATGTCGGCCTGCGCGTCGAGCAGGATGGAACGGCGCACTTCGTCCTGCCAGTAATCGTAATGCGCGATACGCCGCAGCGAGGCCTCGATACCGCCAAGGATCAGCGGCACGTCCGGGTAGGCCTCGCGGACGCGCTGTGCATACACCAGCGAACTGCGGTCCGGCCGTGCACCGCCCTGCCCGCCGGGGGTATAGGCATCATCCGAGCGCGGCTTGCGGTCGGCCGTGTAGCGATTGATCATCGAGTCCATGTTGCCGGCGGTGACGCCAAAGCACAGGTTCGGCCTGCCCAGGGCCATGAAGGCGGCCTTGTCGTGCCAGTCAGGCTGCGCAATGATGCCAACGCGAAAGCCCTGCGCCTCCAGCAGGCGGCCGATGATCGCCATACCGAACGACGGCTGGTCGACATAGGCATCCCCCGTCACCAGGATGATGTCGCAGGAATCCCAGCCAAGCGTGTCCATCTCGGCCCGCGACATGGGCAGAAAGGGGGCGGTTCCGTAACACTCGGCCCAGTATTTCGGGTAGTCGTAGAGGGCGGCGCCGGTCGTGGGGATGCTGTTAGCAGACATGAAAATTCCTGTGTAAACAGTGATTTTACAGGAAATCAGCGAATTATTCTCACTCTTGAGCCCGGCCACCGCAGGCGGCAGCGGCACACGGCCAACCGGCGCGCCAATAGAATCAGTCAAGACCCGCCCTTCAATGTCGATAAGTTATTCTAGGCGCCCGGAATTTCAATACCCCGGGCCTTATTTATGAAAGGGACTTCATGGATAACAATCTGCTACGGGCGCAGGCGGACGCGCATTCTATCATTCGACTGATACTGGTTGGCATTGGTGTGGCCGTTTTATACGTGCTGTCTGCCAGGCTGGGCCTGCAACTGGCCGTTGCCCAGAGTAACGTCTCCGCCATTTGGCCACCCGGCGGCATTGCGCTGGCAGCACTGCTGTTGTTCGGCCTGCGGTTGTGGCCTGCCATCGCGGCTGGTGCGTTCATTACGAGTTTCATGACCGGCCTGCCACAGGATGCGGCAGTAATCACTGCGGCGGGTAATACGCTGGCGGCCGTTATCGGCGCACTGCTGGTAAAAAGACTGGCCGGAACAGAAAACACACTGGGCACAGCACGCGGGCTGCTGGCCCTGTTGATCGGGGGCGGACTGGTTGCAACCCTGATCAGTGCGACCATCGGAACCATCACCCTGCTGGAGTCGGGACTGGTTAGCAGGCCTGATTTTGCAGTTGCCTGGTTAACCCGGTGGCTGGGTGATGCCTGCGGCGTCCTGATCCTCACACCCCTGCTGCTGAGCTGGAAACAACGGCCAGCGATGCAGTGGCCAGCCCGGCGCACCCTGGAGGTCACCCTGTTGCTGACGTGTACCTTACTGGTCACGCAACTGGTATTCGGGCACGCCTCGCCACTGGGCGTCAATCATTACCCGCTGGCATTCCTCACCCTGACCACGCTGGTGTGGGCAGCAATGCGCTTCGGCAATCACGGCGCCACCGTCGTTCTTTGCCTGGTTGCGGCCAGCGCGATATGGGGAACAATCGGCGGGAGTGGCCCGTTTGTACGTGCGGATGTCAATGAGTCCCTGTTGTTACTGCAGGCATTCATGGCTGTGAATGCAATTACCATCCTGCTGCTGACAGCCAGCCTCAATGAACGCCAGCAGACGCAACTGCAACTTGACCGGGATCACCAGGACAGGAACAGCAGTCTTAACCAGATCCTCGAGACCTCCCTCAATGAAATTTATATGTTCGACCGGCACACATTCCGGTTCCTGAACGTCAACCAGGGTGCGCGCGACAATCTTGGCTACACCATGGAAGAGTTGCAGCAACTGACAGCAATAGACATCAAGCCGTTA
>JAOULY010000188.1 GCA_029881775.1 Gammaproteobacteria bacterium | reverse complement strand
GCTTGCCGGTGATCGTCGCGTGTGAATCCGGGATTAATTGCCTGAAGCGCGGTGCACAACCGAGTGCACAACACGATCGTGCTCGAAGAACACCGAGAAGCCGTTGTAGTCCCAGCGGGTGATCGGTGGGTGCTGCGGGCCGCCTGCCGTGGAAACAGCCGGGTGCTCTGTCAGCGGGTTACCGTAGCCCTGGCGAACGGCGGACATGCTGACGCCGGCTCGGGGCGTCTGTACAGCAGGATTGGACTGTATGCTGTCGATCAGCAGAACATCAGCGGCTGCCGGTCCTGACGTTAACAGGAACAGGGACAGGAACAATGCGGTCAATCGGCAGGCATCCATAACTAACTCCTTGGTAAATATGGACATTTCTAAAATAATTCGTTAAATTGGACTATAGCACCGGTCGCGCCAATACAAAAGTCGAATTTCATATAATGTGATCGGCATCAACAACTGGCCGTCGCCATATCAAACTATCGGCGGCACAGGCGACTTTCTGAAAACCGCGCGGGTGGAGAAACCTATCTATATTCCCATGACACGTCGTGTTGCCGTCGCGCCCAGGCTTGACTGGACCGACCGGCATTGCCGCTACCTGTTGCGCCTGATCAGTCGTCATGCGCGACTGTACACGGAAATGGTGACAACCGGCGCGATATTGCAGGGCGATCGGGACCGTCATCTTTCCTTTCACGACAGTGAGCACCCGGTGGCGCTACAGCTCGGCGGGAGCGAGCCGCGTGCGTTGGCTGAATGTGCACGCATCGGCACGGATTACGGCTACGATGAAATCAACCTGAATGTCGGTTGCCCGAGCGACCGTGTCCAGTCAGGCCGCTTCGGCGCCTGTCTCATGGCAGAGCCTGCGTTGGTCGGTGACTGCATCGCGGCGATGCGGGCGGCTGTCGGGATCCCGGTCACTGTCAAGACGCGCATCGGTATCGATGACATGGACTCCTACGAGGAGTTGCAGCGCTTCGTCGAAACGGTCAGCGCTAATGGTTGCGAGGTATTCGTCATACATGCACGCAAGGCTTACCTGCAGGGTCTGAACCCGAAAGAGAACCGTACCATTCCACCCCTGAACTATGAGTATGCATGGCGCCTGAAGCGTGATTTCCCGTTGCTGGAAATCATTGTCAACGGTGGCATAACGAGCCTGGATGAAGTGGCTGAGCAGCTACAGCACGCTGACGGGGCCATGCTGGGTCGAGCGGCTTACCATGATCCGTGGTTACTGGCAGATGTTGATGGCCGCTTCTTCAGCGATCATCACGCCATACCGACACGGGGCGAGGTGGTCCGGCAGATGCTGCCGTATATCGAGATGGAACTGAAACGCGGAACGCAACTCAAACATATCACGCGACACATGCTCGGCCTGTTCCAGGGGCAGCCGGGCGCGCGGCAGTGGCGTCGTCACTTGAGTGAACAGGCATATCGGTCCGCTGCCGGTACCGATGTAGTGCTGGCGGCACTGCACAAGGTCGAGAGTGCCGGAAACATCAACAACGGGAATTGTCATGCAGGCCATGGATAACTTTGTCCTTGAAAACGAAGCGGCTATCCGGCTCGGGTTTTTTCTGGGTATTTTTCTGCTGATGGCGCTTTGGGAAATTGTTGCGCCGCGACGCGAACTGACACGTTCAAAAGGTGAGCGCTGGCTGAATAATATCGGCCTGGTTGTTTTGAATACGCTCGTGTTGCGATTTCTTTTTCCGGCAGCGGCGGTGGGTGTTGCGCTGTATGCTTCAGAGCAGCAATGGGGCTTGTTGAATCAGCTGGGCTGGCCGGAAGGTTTGCAAATACTTGTGGCAATCATCCTGCTGGATGGCGCGATATACCTGCAGCATGTCATGTTTCACGCCGTACCTGTGTTCTGGCGTTTGCACCGCGTTCACCATGCTGATCTTGATTTCGACGTCACCACCGGCGCGCGCTTCCACCCGATCGAGATTGTGCTGTCCATGCTTGTGAAGTTTGCCGTCATCATCCTGCTGGGTCCGCCGCTGGTGGCCGTTGTTATTTTCGAGGTCATCCTGAATATGCTGTCCATGTTCAATCATGCCAATGCACGTTTGCCGCTGCCGCTGGATCGCGTCCTGCGCTGGTTGATCGTGACACCGGACATGCACCGGGTGCACCATTCACACCTGCAACACGAGACCAACTCGAATTTTGGTTTTAATTTGTCTATCTGGGACCGTCTGTTCGGTACCTACCGTGACCAGCCGCAGGACGGGCATACCAACATGGTTATCGGTATAGACACCTGGCGTGACGCGGCACATTGTGTCCACCTGCCAGGCCTGTTGCTGATGCCGTTCCGTGGCAAGGTAACTGACTACGCAATTAACCGGCGCGACTGGAACACCGACAGTGAAGGCTGAAACACTGCGTCGCGGTGTCATACTGCTGGTACTGCTGGCCGGCATCGCCGCTGCGGTTGTCCTGCGTGAACATTTCTCGGTGGAACTGTTGACAGAGTCCGTTGGCCAGCTGGGCTGGCTGGCGCCACTGGTATTCATCGCAGGCTATGCGATTGCCACGGTGTTTTTCTTTCCGGGCCTGCTGTTTACGCTGGCCGGTGGAGTATTGTTCGGTCCGTTTTACGGAACACTGTATAACCTCACCGGGGCAACCCTGGGAGCGACACTGGCGTTCCTGTTGGCGCGCTACCTGGCCTATGACTGGGTGGCCCAGCGCACCGGCAAGCGCCTGCGTCAACTGGTTGAAGGCGTCGAGAACGAGGGCTGGCGTTTCGTGGCGTTTGTACGGCTTGTTCCGCTGTTCCCCTTCAACCTGCTGAACTATGCGCTGGGCCTGACGAAGATTCCGCTGGCGCATTATGTGATTACCTCATTGCTGTTCATGGCGCCTGGTGGCGCCGCGTATACCTACCTTGGCTATGCCGGCCGCGAGCTGGCCGGTGGCGGCGAAGATGTCATTCGCAAGGGGCTGCTGGCGCTTGCCGTGGTTGCGAGTATTGCGTTTATTTCACGTATTCTCATGAAACTCAGACAACGGCAAACAGGTGGCCAGGCATGAAGCAGGACCTGGTCGTAATCGGGGGTGGCCCGGGTGGACTGGTAACGGCCAGTGTGGCGGCGCAGCTGGGCCTGAAAGTAACGCTGATAGAGGCGTCTGAACAACTGGGTGGCGACTGCCTGCATACCGGTTGCGTGCCCAGCAAGTCACTCATTGCCATGGCGCGCATCGCCCACACGGCACGTCGTGGCGTCGCCAGCGGATTGCTCGATTCGATGCCGGCAATAGATTTTGCCCGGGCCGTTGCGCACGTCGAGCAGGTTGTCGGAAAAATCCAGCAGCATGATGACCCGGAGCGCTTCCGTGCATACGGTTGCGATGTCCGTTTTGGCAAGGCGGTTTTTACCGGTGAACGGGAAGTACAGGTTGGTGATGAAATTATCCGTGGCCGGCGGTTTGTCATTGCCACCGGTTCACTGCCGGCGATTCCGTCAATCCCTGGACTGGATGAGGCCGGTTATGAAACCAATGAAACAATCTTTAACCGCCGCGATTTGCCGCGCAGCCTGGCCGTTATTGGCGGCGGGCCTGTCGGCGTCGAGCTTGCACAGGCGTTTTCGCGTCTAGGCAGCAAGGTTGCAATCGTGGAAACAGCGCCCCGCCTGCTGGGTCGAATGGATGCCGTTGCGGCTGAAACGCTCGGCCAGTGCCTGGCGGCAGAAGGTATACAGCTGCACCTGTCGTCCGGCATTTCAGCAGTCCGCCGTGCCGGCGATCACCGCCAGCTACAGCTTGAAAACGGCAGTACCGTTGAATGTGAACGAATCCTGGTCGCGACCGGCCGCCGGCCGGCCGTGCATGGCCTTGGCCTGGCGGCGGCCGGTATCGAGCATGACCGCGGCGGGATAAAAACCGATGCCCGGATGCGCACATCCAGGCGCCATATCTATGCGGTCGGTGATGTGTGCGGTCCGCTGCAGTTTACCCATGTCGCCGAATACCAGGCCGGCATCGTGCTGGCCAATATCGTATTCAGATTGCCGAAAAAGGCCGATTACCGGGTCGTGCCGACAGTGGTCTATACCGATCCCGAGGTCGCCATGGTCGGACTGACCGAGCAGCAGGCGCAGGCCGGGGGTATCAAGTATCATGTTGCCGAATTTCCCATGGCGGATGTGGATCGCGCGCTGGCGGATGACGCGCCGGCAGGCCAGGCGCGCATACTGGTCAGCAAGGGAAGAATTATCGGGGCCAGTATCACCGGTGCGCATGCGGGTGAGTTGATACATGAACTCGCACTCGCCATGCAGGTCAGGGCAAAGGCCAGGGATATCAGTGAACTGATTCATGCCTATCCCGCCTATGCGCAAATCAACCGACGCACCATCAACAGCAGTTATGCGGGGCTGTTGCAGTCGCGCAAGGTGCGAATGCTCGCCTGGCTTTTGAACAGACTGATACCCTGAGGAGAATTTTTGTTCGATGCATGCAACATTGCCATTGCTAAACAGAAAAGGTTTTCCGGCGCTGCAACGGACGGCGCTTGAAATCCTGCAGGTAAACCTGGGTTACCTGTGTAACCAGAGTTGCCTGCACTGCCATGTCAATGCGGGACCGAAACGTACCGAGATCATGGACGCGGATACGATCGCGGATATAATTAATTTCCTCGATACCGGTTCGATCCGTGTGCTGGACCTGACTGGCGGCGCGCCGGAATTGAACCCGCATTTCCGCGCACTGGTCGAGGCCGCATGTGAACGGGGAGTCGGGGTTATCGACCGTTGTAACCTGACCGTGCTGCTCACGCCGGGGCAGGCGGATACGGCGCAATTCCTCGCTGATAACAAGGTTAAGATTGTTGCTTCATTGCCTTGTTATTCAAAGGATAATGTCGATTCACAGCGCGGGGATGGTGTGTTCGAGGACAGCCTGCAAGCATTGCGGCGGCTGAATCGACTCGGT
>JAOULY010000186.1 GCA_029881775.1 Gammaproteobacteria bacterium | reverse complement strand
GCTTGCCGCACTCGCCGGCCTGAATGGCGGGGCGGAGGTTCTGGTGCGTGCCGGTGAAGTTCTGGCCGGGGCCGGCAACGGGGTGAATGAAGCGCTGGATAACCTGCGCGCTATTTCAGCGCAGATGCAACAGCGCCATGCAGGCCTGGTGCTCAATTATGACCTGGCCGAGTTACGCGGTTATGCCTACCAGACAGGGATGGTGTTCGCGGTGTTCGTGCCGGGTTGCGGACAGGAAATTGCACGCGGCGGACGTTATGATTCTGTCGGCGAGGTGTTTGGTCGCGCACGCCCGGCGACCGGGTTCAGCACCGATCTCAAGACGCTCATGAACCTGAGTGGCCGCGATTTCGATGCACAGCTACGGGCGATACTGGCGCCGGCCGGTAATGATGCTGACCTGCTGGCCGCAATTGACGCGCTGCGCGGGCAGGGTGAATGTGTGGTTAGCAGTCTGCCGGGGCAAACAGGCAGCCCGGCGGATATGGACTGTGATCGCCTGCTGGTCAACGAATCAGGCAAGTGGGTAGTTAAGCCGGCCTGTTAAGCGGCAGGAGCGCCTTGCCGGTGCGATTTCGCAACAGATGAAATATCGCACCGGCAAGGCGCTCCTGCGTGTGCATAAATCTGCTTTGATGTGAGAACTGAAAATGGGCAAGAACGTAGTCGTAATCGGTACCCAGTGGGGAGATGAGGGCAAGGGCAAGGTCGTTGACCTGCTGACGGACCGTGCCAGCGCCGTGGTGCGTTTCCAGGGCGGTCATAATGCGGGCCACACGCTGGTCATCGACGGTCAGAAGACGGTGTTGCACCTGATTCCATCAGGCATCCTGCGCGACAACGTGCTGTGCCTGATCGGCAATGGCGTGGTGCTTTCTCCGTCGGCGTTGCTGGAAGAGCTCGAGATGCTGGAGGCGGCCGGTGTGCCGGCACGTTCGCGCCTGAGGATCAGCGAATCCTGTCCGCTGATCCTGCCGTACCATATTGCGCTGGACCAGGCGCGCGAACGTGCGCGTGGCAAGAAGGCCATTGGTACCACCGGCCGCGGTATCGGACCGGCGTACGAAGACAAGGTCTCGCGCCGTGGCCTGCGCCTGGGCGAGTTGATGGACCCGGCGCATTTCACCGAGCGGCTGCGCGAGGTGATGGAGTACCACAACCATGCGCTGGTACATTATTTCAAGGCCGAGCCGGTTGAATATCAACAGGTGCTTGACGAGGCACTGGCGCAGGGCGAGCAGATTGCGCCGATGGTCGATGACATCCCGGGCTTGCTGCATGGTATGCGGCGCGCGGGCAAGGATGTCATGTTCGAAGGCGCGCAGGGCGCCTTGCTGGACATCGACCACGGTACCTATCCCTATGTGACCTCGTCTACCACGACCGCCGGTGGTGCTGCCAGCGGCAGCGGCGTGGGCCCGCGTCACCTGGACTACATACTGGGTATCGTCAAGGCCTATACGACGCGCGTCGGTGCCGGTCCGTTTCCAACGGAGTTGTTCGACGACGATGGCCGGCATCTCGGTGAAAACGGGCATGAGTTCGGTGCAACCACCGGCCGGCAGCGTCGCTGCGGCTGGCTCGATGCGGTTGCCTTGCGTCGCTCACTCGATATTAACAGTGTGACCGGCATGTGCATCACCAAGCTGGATGTGCTGGACGGCATGAAAACGTTGCGCATCTGTGTGAGCTACAACCTGAATGGCAACAGCACGGAAATTCCACCGGTTGGCGCGGACCTGATTGAACAGTGCAAGCCGGAATATATCGAAATGCCGGGTTGGTCGGAAAGTACGGTCGGGGCAAAGCGATTCGCCGACCTGCCTGCCAATGCGCAGGCTTACCTGCACAGGATAGAGGATTTATGCGAAACGCCGATCGCGATTATATCGACAGGCCCGGACCGCGCCGAGACCATTATTCTGCAGAATCCGTATGATTAGTGGGACAGGAACTGACCGGAAAAAATGGTGCCGAGGAGAGGACTTGAACCTCCACGGGGTTTCCCCCACTAGCACCTGAAGCTAGCGTGTCTACCAATTTCACCACCTCGGCATGATGTGGCTCAGCGTGACGCTGTTTTTCGAGCGGCGAACTGTACCGCCTGATAATTGTCTTGTCAATTTGACTGCCACCACCGCACACTACCCCTATGACAGATAAAAAGAAAACCGGGTCCAGATCCGGGCACAAGAAGGACCCGCATGCACAGCGCGAGGCCTCACGTTACGACCAGCCCATTGCGAGCCGGGAACTGATTCTCGAGGTTATCGCCGAGGCCGACCGGCCACTGAATATGGACGAGTTGCGCGAATTGCTGGGCATCCGCGGCGATGATGCGGAAGAGGCCCTGCGCCGTCGACTCAAGGCCATGACACGCGATGGCCAGTTGATCCGCAACCGGCGTAAATGCTTTGCACTGGCCGACCGCCTCGATCTCGTGCAAGGCCGGGTGATCGGTCACCAGGACGGCTTCGGCTTCCTGGTAGCGGATGACGGCGGTGATGATGTGCTGCTGTCGGCACGGCAGATGCGTGCATTGTTTCACGGTGACCGGGTGCTGGTGCGTATTACCGGTCTTGACCGGCGCGGACGGCGCGAGGGCGACGTCGTCGAGGTGCTCAAGCGCAATACACACACCGTGGTCGGACGCTTTTTCAACGAGCGCGGCGTGCAGTTCGTCAGTCCGGACAACAAGCGCCTGCCGCTGGATATCGCCATTCCGGGTGGCGAGGACGGCGGTGCGGCTGACGGCCAGATTGTCTCGGTGGAGATCATCGAGCAGCCGTCACGTCGCTCGCCACCGGTCGGTCGCGTGGTCGAGGTGCTGGGTGACCACATGGCGCCCGGCATGGAAATCGATATTGCGATTCGCAGTCACTCGGTACCGCAGGCATGGCCGCCGGCGGTTGAAACAGAGATCAGCGGTCTTGACGAGCAGGTGCCGGCAGCCGCGAAACGCGGCCGCGAAGACCTGCGCGATGTGCCGCTGGTGACGATCGACGGTGAAGACGCGCGTGATTTCGATGACGCGGTTTACTGCGAACGCACGCAGGGCGGCTGGCGCTTGCTGGTGGCGATTGCCGATGTGTCGCATTACGTAAAGCCGGGCACCGCACTCGATAGCGAGGCGCATGAGCGCGGCAATTCGGTGTATTTCCCTGAACGCGTAATCCCCATGTTGCCGGAGGTGCTGTCCAACGGACTGTGCTCGCTGAATCCCGAGGTCGATCGCCTGTGCATGGTGTGCGAAATTATCTTCAAGCGCGACGGCAGTATGGTGCGTTCGCGTTTCTTCAACGGCCTCATGCGTTCACACGCACGGCTGACCTATAGCGAGGTGGCGGCCATCCTGGTCGATGGCGATGCAAAGGCGCGCAAGCGCCGTGCCGCGCTGGTGCCGCACCTGGAAGAACTGCACAGCCTCTACACGGCCCTGCGACGGGGTCGTAGCAAGCGCGGCGCCATCGACTTCGATACCCGTGAGACGCGTATTGTTTTCGGCAAGGACCGCAAGATCGAGCGCATTGTGCCGGTCGTGCGCAACGATGCGCACAAACTGATCGAGGAATTCATGATCGCGGCCAACGTGGCAGCGGCGCGTTTCCTCAAGCGCCACAAGATGCCGACCCTGTACCGCGTGCATGCCACGCCGGCCGATGAAAAGATCACGGACCTGCAGGAATTTCTCAATGAACTCGGACTGGGACTGCGTGGTGGCCGCAAACCCTCCGCCCGTGATTATGCGGCTGTGATCGAACAGGCGCGCGGACGACCGGACGAGCATCTCATTAATACCGTGCTGCTGCGCTCCATGCCGCGCGCGGAATACAGTCCCGATAACATCGGCCACTTTGGCCTGGCCCACGAGGACTATGCGCATTTCACCTCGCCCATCCGGCGCTATCCGGACCTGCTGGTGCACCGCGGCATTCGCCACCTGCTGGCCGACAAGCGGCCGGATAGCTTCAGCTACGGCCATGCCGACATGCAGGCTTTCGGCGAGCACTGTTCGGCAACAGAACGCCGGGCGGATGACGCGACCCGTGACGCCGTCGACTGGCTGAAATGCGAGTTCATGCTGGACAAGATCGGCGAGACCTATGCCGGCATCATCACCGGCACCACGTCATTCGGTATTTTCGTCGAGTTACAGGATATTTACGTGGAAGGCCTGGTGCACGTGACGGCCCTGGGCAATGACTATTATCACTATGATCCGACGCGACACTGGCTGATCGGTGAGCGCACCAACCGGATATTCCGTCTTGGCGACTCGGTCGCGGTCAAGGTGGTGCAGGTCAACCTCGACGATCGCAAGATCGATTTCGAGTTGAATGAAAAGAAGGCCCCCGCTGGCAAAAAGCAGAACAAGCGCGGACGCAAGACCTCGAAACGCCGCCGGTCACGCGGGTAGCTGATGACTGACAGGCAGATCATCTACGGATGGCATGCAGTCAACGCGATCATGGAGCGCAACCCGGCTGCCGTCGATCACCTGTTGTTGAGTACCGGCGATGATCGTCGCATTCAGGAACTGCTGGCGAGTGCCGCAGCCAGTGGCATCAAAACAGAATCCCGTCCGCGTAGCGAAATCGACCGGCTGTACCCGGATGCGACGCACCAGGGGGTGGTTGCAACCCTGAAATCATCCAACAGGATGCTGACCGGGAAACAACTGCCGGCGTTTCTCGATACGCTGTCTGCACCGGCGTTGTTACTGGTGCTCGATGGCGTGCAGGACCCGCACAACCTGGGTGCCTGCCTGCGCACCGCGGATGCCGCCGGTGTGCAGGCGGTTATTGTGCCGCGGGACCGGGCCGCCGGCCTGACGCCGGTAGTGCACAAGGTGGCCTGTGGCGCGACCCAGTCGGTACCGGTGTTTGCGGTGACCAATCTTGCTCGCACACTGCGCCTGCTCAAGGAGGCCGGCATCTGGTTGTATGGCGCCAGTGACAAGGCGCCACAGGCAT
>JAOULY010000187.1 GCA_029881775.1 Gammaproteobacteria bacterium | reverse complement strand
CTCCTGCAGCATTTCAATCGGCAGCGGAATATGGTCAGAATACTTGTGAATAATATTGCGCAGGCGGAAAGCATCGAGGAACTCGTCTTCACCCTCACGCAGATGCAGCACCACCTCGGTACCACGCGCCTTGCGTTCGACGGTTTCCAGCGTAAAGCTGCCATCACCGCTCGATTCCCAGTGCACACCCTGCTCCGCCGGCAGCCCGGCGCGGCGCGTTGTCAGCGACACCCGGTCGGCCACGATAAACGCGGAATAAAAACCGACACCGAACTGGCCGATCAACTGCGAGTCTTTCGCCTGGTCACCGGTGAGACTCTCGAAAAACTGGCGGGTGCCTGATTTTGCGATGGTGCCGATATTGTCAACCACCTCGTCTCGCGTCATACCAATACCGGTATCCGAAATCGTGACGGTACGCTCATCTTTATCAAAATCGATGCGAATGCGCAGGGTGCTGTCATCTTCGTACAGGGCATCGTTGCCCAGCGCCTCGAAACGCAGCTTGTCACAGGCATCCGATCCATTGGAGATCAGTTCGCGCAGAAAGATTTCCTTGTTGGAATACAGCGAGTGGATCATCAGCTGCAGCAGCTGCTTTACCTCGGTCTGGAATTCCAGTGTTTCCTTGTGTGTATCGACAGTCATGCGTGCGAAGTCCTCTGAATTTCACGGTGTGCAGTAAAATCTTGGGGCACTTTTGCGGAATTCAACCCGGCACAGTCCGCCCCTTCATGCGACAGCAGCCAGTGCTTGCGCCAGATGGCCCGCTCGGCCGTCTTGCCGGAATACCCGCCCATGCCAGAGGCGGCCACCACGCGGTGACAGGGCACGATAATGGAAACGGGATTGCGACGACAGGCGTTGCCGACGGCACGCGCGCCGCTACCGAGCCGCGCGGCCAACTGCCCGTAGCTGCGGGTTTCACCCGGCGGAATCGATTGCAGGGCGGCCCAGACACGCATTTGAAAGGCAGTCCCTGTGGCTGCGACGGCGACGCTGAAAGGCGCGTTCGGATCATCGAAGAAGCGGGCCAGCTGCCCCTCGACCTGCTGCCCCGTGCGGGTGCGGGCCGGCTGCAGGGATGTACGCTGCGTGAGGTAGTCGAGCCGGGTCACGGCGTCACCGGTGAGCTGCACGCCCAGGCGACCGAGCGGCGTATCCAGCACCAGCGAGTATTTGCAAGATGACAGGCCCAATTTTCCACCCCCTGAAACGAACAACGGGTACCGCAAGGTACCCGTTGTTGCAGACAAACCGAATCGATATGGCAGGCCTAGAGCTTTTCCTTGATGCGCGCGGATTTTCCGGACAGTTCGCGCAGGTAGTAAAGCTTGGCACGACGCACATCGCCGCGGCGTTTTACCTCGACCGAACTGATCGAAGAGCTGTGCGTCTGAAACACGCGCTCAACACCTTCGCCGTGCGAAATCTTGCGAACCGTGAAAGCGGAATTCATGCCGCGATTACGCTTGGCGATTACGATACCTTCAAACGCCTGCAGACGCTCACGATCACCTTCCTTCACCTTGACCTGCACAGTGACGGTATCGCCAGGACCGAATTCCGGTATGTCCTTGCGCAGTTGTTCCTGCTCAAGCTGCTGGATAATGTTGCTCATGTCTGAATCCTCTGTTAGTTGGCTATTGATCGCTCAATTGCCCGTTCGTTGTTCCTGAATAAATTCGTTCAATAAAATCTGTTGCTCTTCATCGAGCTCCAGCGTTTCCAGCAGGTCCGGCCTGCGTTGCCAGGTCCGCCCAAGCGCCTGCTTGGCCCGCCAGCGGCGTATCACTTCATGGTTACCGCCGAGCAATTCGGCCGGCACCCGCATGCCATCGACTTCTTCCGGCCGCGTGTAATGCGGAAAATCCAGCAGCCCGTCCATGAATGAATCAGCCCCGGCAGAATCCGCATCACCCAGCGCACCGGGCAGCAGCCGCGTCACTGCATCCATCACCAGCAGCGCCGGTAACTCACCGCCACTGAGGACATAATCACCCACTGACAACTCTTCATCCACTTCTGTTTCTATAAAACGTTCATCAACACCTTCGTAGCGACCGCATAACAGGATCAGCCTGTCTGCTATCGCCAGCTCACGCGCCTTTTGCTGCGTGAACGTTTTACCTTGCGGTGACAGGTAAATCACCCGCCCGGCAATGGCTGCATCCGCCCGTACGGCCTGCAGCGTGGCGCGTAACGGCTGCACCTGCATCACCATACCGGGACCACCCCCGTAAGGCCGGTCATCGACCCCGCCATGGCGGTCATCGGTGTAGTCGCGCGGATTCCACGTAACCAGTTCCAGCAGGCCGTTCTCAATGGCACGGCCCTGGATACCGAAGCCACTGCCCGTCCGGATCATATCCGGAAACAGTGTCACCACGTCTACCCGCATGCCACCGGCCCGCTAAAACTCGGGATCCCAATCGACGCGGATTTCTCCGGCCGCGAGATCAACCGCGCGAATAACATCGTCCCGGATAAATGGCACCAGCCGCTCCCGGTCACCGCGCACAACCAGCACATCATTTGCGCCGGTCTCCAGCAGATGATCAACACGTCCCAGTACCACGTTATCCACTGTCACAACCTGCAAACCGATCAGGTCACGCCAGTAATATTCATTCGCCTGTGTGTCAGGCAACTGGCAGCGCTTTATCGCGATGTCGGTCCCCGACAGTGCTGCCGCTGCATCGCGATCGTTACAATCAGCGAAACGGACAACCAGTCCCTTGCCGTGACACTTGCCTACAAGCGGCTGCATTTCACGCCATTCACCCCCGCGATGCAGATACCAGGGCAAATATTCGAGCAGGTTTTCCGGTAACTCGGTAAACGCAGTCACACGCAACCAGCCCTTCACACCGTAGGGCGCGGCAATCCGCCCCACCACCAGCATGTCATCTGCCTGAGCGCCGTTTGCGGACACCTGCATTTACCGCCAACGGCTGCCAGCAGCAGCTGTTACTGCGCCCGATGCTCCTTGAGCAAACGGGCAACGCGGTTGGAGACCTGCGCACCCTGTGCAGTCCAGTGCTCGGTACGCGAGGTATCGATGCGCAGGCGTTCTTCACCGCCTTTCGCAATCGGGTTATAAAAACCGATACGCTCGATGCATCGCCCGTCACGGCTGCTGCGGCTATCCGTCACCACGATGTGATAAAACGGCCGCTTCTTCGCACCGCCACGTGACATTCTGATCGTCACCATAGACCCAGTATCCTCAATAGTTTGGTGGGGCCGCCGCACTGTTGCGAAAGTCACCCGTGAAAGCCGGGCAATTTTACGCGAATAACAAAAAATGTGAAGCCTTGCAGGCAATTGAGTTAACAAACCGGTTTATTTCTGTCGACAGGCCCGCATCCAGGTCTGTCGAAAATCGTTACAGGCCGACAGAATGACTGGAAAAACACTGCAGATAATATCTATAACATTGTTTTTATTGAATAATATCGATTATCGCATGTTACGGCAGCGGACCGGACATTGTCGGGATACCTTACTGAGACGGTCGAGAAAACCCGGCAGCAGGATGACCCGGAATTCATAAGTCATGATGTTGCTTGTGTTTTTCCTGGTTGGCACAGCAATTGCTCTATTCTCGCTGAGCACCGAATAAGCAGAAAATTTGGGGGAGTGGAAGCCAAGTCCAAGAACAAGAGCTCATTGCACAGCAACAATAATTTATTGCGCAACGGTATTGAAGGACAACAACATAACAACTTAAACAATAACAATAACCAGATATCGATTTTTGCGCAGATTTATCACGGTGGCTTAGGCCACCGTTTGTTTTTGGGCGTCAGTAAAACATGCCGGCCAGGCGCTAGAACGGCATACCCGCCGGACCCTTGCCTTTCATGCCACGCAACATTTTTGCCATTCCGCCTTTCGACATCTTTTTCATCATCTTCTGCATCTGCAGATGCTGTTTCAGCAAACGATTGACATCCTGCACCTGGGTACCGGAACCCGCCGCAATGCGACGACGGCGCGCACCTTTGATAATCGCCGGGAACGCCCGCTCCTTCGGCGTCATCGAATTGATAATCGCCTTCATACGATGCACCTGGCGATCATCCGGCATCCCGTCTTTCGGCAACTGCGCCGCACCCGGCAGCTTGTCCATCAGGCCGGCGAGCCCACCCATGTTCAGCATCTGGTCCAGCTGATCACGGAAATCGTTCATATCGAAACCCTTGCCCTTCGACAGCTTCTTTGCGAGCCGGCCAGCCGCTTCGCGGTCAACCTTCTGCTCGGCCTCCTCGACCAGGCTGAGTACATCACCCATGCCGAGAATGCGCGAAGCAACGCGGTCAGGATGAAATGGCTCAAGTGCCGCGGTTTTTTCACCGACGCCGATGAATTTGATCGGCTTGCCGGTAATGGAACGAATCGACAGGGCCGCACCGCCACGTGCATCACCATCCGTTTTTGTCAGGATGACGCCGGTCAGCGGGAGCACTTCGTTAAAGGTACGCGCCGTATTTGCTGCGTCCTGGCCGGTCATACTATCAACGACAAACAGTGTTTCAACCGGGTTGACGGCTGCATGCAGGCGTCGGATCTCGTTCATCATCTCATCGTCGATATGCAAACGACCGGCGGTATCGACAATGACAACATCGATGTGCTGTTTACGCGCATGCTGGATTGCATTGCTGGCAATTTCCACCGGGTCCTGGTCGGGACTGCTCGGAAAGAACCCGGCGTTGACCTCCCCGGCCAGCGTCTTAAGCTGGTCGATGGCAGCCGGTCGATAGATATCGCAACTGGTCAGTAATACCGATTTCTTTTCGCGTTCGGCCAACATGCGCGCGAGTTTCGCGCTACTGGTGGTTTTACCCGACCCCTGCAAACCCGCCATGAGGATAACGGCCGGCGGCGCTACATTCAGGTCCAGTGCATCATTGGCATCGCCCATAACGTGCACGAGTTCATCATTGACGACCTTCACCAGCGTCTGG
>JAOULY010000444.1 GCA_029881775.1 Gammaproteobacteria bacterium | reverse complement strand
CGGGAAAGGAAGGCGAGAAAGTAAAGTAACAAATAGTACTATAGAGGCAGTGCTTGATGGGGAGATTTCAGCAATGCGCGATGCCAAAGAAATCACACTCATACTAGACAGGCGTGGAGAAATGACAACATTAGCATTATTTACTCAAGTGCAAGACTGGCTAAGCACAAATGGAATGGGCGATAAACTAGGTGTGGGTTTCTGGAATTGAATATATTAAAATCAATTACATATATGTATGATCTTGCGCGCGCTGACAGTTATTGGGGCAAACTATTTGAGCACGAATACCCTGAAACACAAGAAAGCGTTATTACACGATCGTTAAAATCTTGCTATATGTATGGAGGAAAAGACAGTAAACAAGATTTGATTGATAACATCCAAGAAAATAAAAAAAGGCATTCTCTAATCACAAGAGACGGATTGGCAGGAGTCGAAATATCAGGACATGGACTATTCTTCTCGAGTTTAGAATGGCTTGCAGTTATTACTCCATCGATATTGCAAAGTATATTTATATCTATAGTGGCACTGGCACCACTTTACGCTATAAGTCATAGAGACGATGTAAACGTGCACTATGAACGTACTGCAAATTTAGTCATAGATATTGATAGCTACATGAATGAGCAGGTTAATAAGGATGTAGACCAACCGGACTCGCAGGACAAGGATGCTATTCTAGAGCTGGCGCCACCACGACCACCTTCAAATATTAGATAATGTCATTACTTTAGGGAGTCAATGGCGTCAGATTGAACTTACTGAGGTCAATTATGGAATCAGTGCCTGATGTCAGGATCGAAAGTAAATAGTCAGAAGTGCGACTGGGGGGGGTCAGTCTGCCCCCTGTTTTCCGATTTGCCCTTAACACCAATTAACTACAGCCTGTATCGACCACCCCGATCTTGGAATAACTGCCATCATGGCGGTTGTAATAATATGCAAAGCAGCGTTCGCTGATACGAAATCCCTCCGGCCATATTATGACCCCGCGACCACCAGTTGTTCCTGCGACAGTCGGAATGGAAGTCCGATTGTCCACGCCGCAAAGCCGATTTTGCGTACAACGGGCACCTGCTCCTGTATGGCGTGATTTTACTCCCGCGCAGCCAGTTCCCGCTCGCGCCGCTCTTCTTCCTGTTCGCGGGCGTCGTCAATCACCTGCATGACGGTTGTCACATCGGCATCCACCGTGCTGCGCGCAAACTGCCCGGTAAGCGGCGTGTCAGGCTGTAGATTGCCGCTTTCATATAGACTCCAGATTTCCTTGCCGTAGTCGGTTTCCAGTAACTCCGGGGCAAAGCCGCCGAAATAAACGGCCATAGCGTCAACATCCCGCTCCAGCATCATGCCCGCGCTGTTATTGCCTGCGGCATTGACCGCTTGTGGAAGATCGATAATGACGGGCCCTTCCTTATCCACCAACACGTTGAACGGCGACAGGTCGCCATGGACAAGACCTGCGCAGAGCATGCGCACGACCTCTGCAATGATCCGCCCGTGATACTCGCGCGCCTGTGTGTCGGTCAGGGTCAGTTCATTGAGTCGTGGGGCGGCAGTGCCGTCGTCGTCTGTTACCAGTTCCATCAGCAGGACGCCATCAACAAAGCCATAGGGCCTGGGCACGCGCACACCGGCAGCGGCCAGGCAATAGAGCGCATCCACCTCCGCGTTGATCCAGGCCGTTTCCGACTCTTTCTGTCCGTAACGGGTACGCTTTCCCATGGCGCGCGACTGGCGGCTGTTTTTAACCTTGCGGCCTTCGCTGTACTGTACGGCTTGTTTGAAGCTGCGCTGGTTTGCTGCTTTATAAACCTTGGCACAGCGTATCTCCGCGCCACAGCGAACCACATAGACCTGCGCTTCCTTGCCGCTCATCAACTGGCAGAGAATCTCATCGACCAGGCCGTCTTCGACCAGTGGTTTCAATCTTTCAGGTACTTTCATAGGTGTTTTATATAAACAGGGGCTGGATACGTTTACCAGTATACATAAAGGGGTCGGGCACATTTCCAGAAAATGAATTAAAGGGGTTTGAATACATTTTCAGGAATAATGTATTCGATCCCTTTTGGTATTTTTGCCGATCGTGCCTGTAAGGCGCTCCTGCAGATTACCGGGACTTGCTTACCCTTTTTAGGTGATTCATCCGGCATATCTGTGCCGGTGGCGGGGTTCTAACAGTAAAAAGGTGCCAGAGCACATTTAACTCTAATATAATTAGAAAATGTGCTCTGACACCATTTCTATTTGTGTATGAAACCTGCATCGTTGAACGGTAAATACTTATGGGCAGCAAGCTTACCAACCAGTCAAGTAAACTGAGCATTCGCAACGCGCGGCCCGGCGAT
>JAOULY010000184.1 GCA_029881775.1 Gammaproteobacteria bacterium | reverse complement strand
GGAGCTGCAGAAAGAGGGTTTCGGTGTGTTGACCGAGATCGACGTGGCCGCGACCCTCAAGAAGAAGATTGACGTGGAGCGCAGGCCCTACCTGATTCTCGGCGCCTGTAATCCGCAACTGGCTAACCAGGCGATCAATGCCGATCCGGATATTGGCCTGTTACTGCCATGCAATGTCGTATTGCGCGAGGAGGAGGATGCCAGCATAACGGTCGGTTTCATGGACCCTGCTGCCGTACTCGGCCTGGTGGACAAGCCCGGCGTCGAGGCGCTGGCCGGCGAGGTGCGCAGCCGGCTGGAACGCGTGCGTGACGCCATGGCTGCTACTGACTGATTTAAAAGATAATTATTTCATTCCGGGTAGGCGGTTATCATGCGGCTGCGGTTTGCCGGTATGATCGGTAGGACTGTTTTGACTGGTCTGAACCATGAACCTGCCCAGATTATCCATCGAATTCAGTGATGCATCCGAGCCATTGCGAAAGCGGGCGCCCTCGCATGACGAGAACGGCAGGCCACTGAGCGATTTCATGATGCTGATTCCCGGTTTGCGCGACCGGCCGCGGCATATCATCGATACCACCCTGCAGGACATGCATGTTGCACTGACACACTACAAGGATGTCGTGGTGTTCGCTGAATTCAACCTCAAGCTGAACCTGTTATGGGTATCGATACGCCCGATCCACGGTATTCGTTTTGAGATCGCCGGCGCCATTCAGCAAAAGGTGCCGGACGCGAAACTCGTGTCACATATCTGAATGCCGTTAGCCGATCCGATTGACCTGGTGATGCAGGGACTGTCCGGTGCCTTGTTCGGCGCGCTGGTCTTTTACCTGCTCGGTTCACTGCTGGTTCGTCGCTGGATTCGTATAGAGCTTTATTCACTGTCCCTGTCGATGGCGGTTGCCTTCCTGGTCGCGATAGTCTGCGAGGTATACCTGGGCAAGCTTTACTACCTGCTGGTTGGCGAACCGCTCTGGCAATATCGCGTCTGGCCTATCCATGACGGCTATACCTCGGTGCTGAATTTCATTATCTGGCCGGTGTACGGTTACTACGTTTATTTTCTGCACCAGGTATTGCATGCGCGCCGTGTCGTCATCCGGCCGGCGTGGCTGAAAGGTGTCGCCTCCGGAATTGACGGGCCGCTGCTGGAGATCCTGGCGAACGGATTCTTCCTGCTGTTTTACGGGACCTTCTATTTCTATTACCTGCCGGGTGATATGCGCCATTTCACCTCTGTTCAGGTCGTGCCCCTGTACATGGTGATGGGTGTGATCCTGTCCCTGCTGCTCGATTACCTGCTGGCGAAGCCACAACGCTGGCATTATCCGGCCGGTTTTTACGTGGCCGGCGTGGGCTTTGTGCTGATCGGTTAATAAACGCAGGGCAGGTTAAACGAGTGCAGGCGCGATTTCTCAACCTGGCACTCCGTTCTGACACTGTAGGAGCGCCTTGCAGGCGCGATATTTTTTGAACCTGGCATTCGCGCCTGCAAGGCGCTCCTACAGTTTCTGGGCGAAGTACTGTTCCAGGAACTCATCGAATGACAAGGTATCCGCGGCCTCGGTGGCCCGCTGGTCAGCAATCGATTTGTCGACCATCCTGTCCAGCTCGCGCATCCGCTCGTTATCCCGGGGCAGTTCAAGAAAATATTGCTGATGTTTGAGTGACATGCGCCTGGCGTAATGGAAATAGCCTTCGTCATATTTGCGCATATCTGCCAGTACCCGGGCCGAACAGGTTTGCCCGGGGTCATTTACGGCGGCTACCTGTTCCTGCAGGGCGGCACGGTACGGCTGCTCGCTGTGGCCGGTGTCGAGCATGTCTGCCAATGGCGCCATGGCATCGCACAGTTCGCCCGCCCACTGTTGCAGGGAGATCGGTGTGCCGGCACGCTGTAATAGCAGGCCCGGCTCGCGTCCACGGTAGCAGACCGCGTCAAGGTTGGTGTCGATTTCCCTGCGATCGACATCGTCGATGACGGGGCTGTCCTGGAGCAGGCAAAAGGCCATCAGCGTTTCCAGGAAGCGGCACTGGGTTGCGCTGATGCCGGTCGGCTCGAACATATTGATGTCCAGCGAGCGCAGTTCCACGTAGCGCACGCCGCGGCGCTTGAGTGCATGTGTCGGCTTTTCGTTTGCAAGCGGGACCTGCTTGGGGCGCACGGAACTGTAGTATTCATTCTCGATCTGCAGCATGTTGGCATTCAGTTGCCGGTATTGTCCGTCAACCTTGACGCCGATTTTCTCGTAGCGCGGGCAGCTCGTCTCGATAGCCATCGTCAGGCTGTCCACGTAGCTGTCCAGGTTGTCATAGCGTGCCTTGAAACCGATCTCGTCCTCGTGTGTGTTCTGGTAGCCGATATCACACATTCTCAGCGAGGTCGCATACGGGCCGTAATAACTGTTGCTGTTGTATTCCTCGAGGATGGTCGGCTTCCCGCAGAGGAAGGATTTGCATACCGCGGGCGACGAGCCGAACAGGTAGGGCACGATCCAGCCGACGTGTTGCAGGTTCCGGATAACGGCAAAGTAGCGGTCGGATATGAAGTCCTGCAGCGGCCGGGCGTCCCCGTCAATTGACTGCAGCATCGGCCACAATGCTTGCGGAAACGAGTAATTGTAGTGGGCGCCGGCAATGACCTGCATGACGCGGCCATAGCGATAACCAAGACCGCGTCGATAGACGGTTTTCATCTGGCCGCTGTTCGAGTTCCCGTAGCGCGCCAGTGGGATACGCTCCTCGTCTTCCACCACGCAGGGCATGCTGGCTGTCCAGAGCAGCTCGTCATCGAGCCGCAGGTGGACAAACTGCTGCAGGTCGCGCAGGAAGTCGAGCGCGGCCAGCGGCCCATCCAGCGGCGGGGTGATGAACTCCATCAGGGCCTCTGAATAATCCGTAGTAATCCAGGGGTGTTTGAGCGCAGACCCCAGGCGGGCAGGGTGCGGGGTCCGGGCGATGGTGCCGTCAGCCCCGACACGCAGGCTTTCGACCTCGAGACCGGTTAATCCGCCGGCCAGGCGAGCGTCAGGATGACTGCTCCTGAGACGGTCAAGTTGTTCAGCGGCGTGTGAATACACGTGGTTGAGGCTCCTGGGGGCGGGCGGATAAGGTGACGAAATTGTAAATTGCGGCTAGACTGTTGTATAAGTTAATAATTAGACTGTTGATGCAGGGCTGATTATAAAAGATCAGGCATATTCTTACAGACTATTATTCTGTGATCGGGTGGGTAGTATACGGAGTCTCCTGACGAGTGGGGAGCAGTTGTATAATGTAGCAGGGCAGGGTAGATGACAAACAAAAAGAAAACGGTAAATCTGCATGAGCTAAAGGTGTCCTGTCAAAACTGCACGCTCACTGACCTGTGTTTGCCGCATGGCATGGGTACCGAGGAAATGAAAAAGCTGGACGCGATCGTGATCCGTCAGCAACCACTCCAGCCAGGCCAGCACCTGTTCCGACCCGGCGACAAGAGTCACGCCCTGTTCGCGGTACGCTCCGGTGCACTCAAGTCCTACTGCATTACCCAGGATGGCGAAGAGCAGGTGCTCGGATTCACGCTGCCCGGCGAGCTGACCGGTATGGACGGGTTGAGCGGCGGTTGTTACTCGAGCGCCTCCATGGTGCTGGAAACTTCCAGTGTCTGCGAGTTGCCGTTTGGCAAACTTGAAGGCCTGTGTAATGATTTGCCCGGCTTGCAGAAGCAGATGCTGAATGTCGTTGGAAGAGAGATAACCTCGGACCAGCACATGCTTATGTTGCTTGGCAAACGGACTGCGGAAGAACGGCTGGCCTCCTTCCTGCTGAGCCTGTCGACGCGCTATCACAAGCGCGGTCTGTCGGCGACGGAATTCAACTTGCCGATGTCACGACAGGATATCGGTAATTATCTTGGTCTGGCGATCGAGACAGTCAGTCGCCTGTTTGCAAGTTTTCAGGAAAGGCGGATTCTCAGTGTCAACCGCCGGCAGATTGTTATCCTGGATATGGATAGTCTCAGGGGTATGGTTGAAGCCTGCGTTAAACAATCCATGGGCTCGGCGATGTAGTTTGCGGTGCAGGTCTAGATTACCTTCGAGAACGTGTAGCTGCCTTTGTTTCCCTTCAGGTAGCGGTCGAATACCATGCAGATATTCCTTACCAGCAGGCGCCCGGCAGGCTGGACGCGTATCATTTCCTTGTCAAGACTGAGCAGGCCGTCATCCTGCATTTTCTCCAGTTCAGCCAGCTCATTTTCGAAACGCCGTGCGAAACTGAAATTCCACTTTTTTTCCAGGGCGCTTATGTCGAGTTTGAAATGACATATCAGCAGCGTAATGATCTCGCGCCGCAGCAGGTCATCCGGTTCGAGTTCTATGCCGCGGTCCAGCGGCAGTTTTCCCTGGTCGAGTAAGGCGTAGTATTGCTCCAGATCACGCACGTTCTGGTTGTAATTGTCACACACATGCCCGATTGCTGACATGCCGATGGCGACCAGGTCACAGTCAGAGTGCGTCGAGTAACCCTGGAAGTTGCGGTGCAGGGTGCCGTTTTCCTGGGCGATTGCCAGTTCGTCGTCCGGGCGGGCGAAGTGGTCCATGCCAATGTAAACGTAACCGGCATCCGTCAGCAGCTCGATGGTTTTCTGCAGGATATCCAGCCGGGTCTGCGGTGAAGGCAGGTCCGCCTCGTTGATGCGACGTTGCGGTTTGAAGCGGGTCGGCAGGTGCGCGTAATTGTAGACCGCGATTCGGTCTGGCCCCATGTCTATGGTGCTGCGCAGTGTCTCGGAGAACGTCTCCGTTGTTTGCAGCGGCAGGCCGTAAATCAGGTCCATGTTGATTGACTTGTAACCCAGATCCCTGGCGGAATTCAGTACCGCCAGTGTGGTCGTCAGGTCCTGGATGCGGTTGACGGCTTTCTGAATGTCTGGATTGAAATCCTGTACGCCAAGACTGATCCGGTTAAAGCCAACCTCGCGCAGAACTTTCAGCTTCAGGTCATCGACGGAGCGCGGATCGAT
>JAOULY010000185.1 GCA_029881775.1 Gammaproteobacteria bacterium | reverse complement strand
CATTCACCCAATGCTACCAGTTTCATCGGTGATTGAACTCAGAAGGCGCTTTCAGGTACCGTAATAACGTCACCCGGCATTAATTGAACATTGGTTGTCATAATACCTTTCTCCAGAATGTCCTTGAGCCGAATATCATAGGTGACGATGCCGGACTCTGACTGCCTGTGCAACTTCGCCTTATTACCATTCGCATAAAGACTCAGGCCACCGGCGGCCAATATTGCATCAATAACTGTCATACCCTGCGAGTAATCCAGTGATGCTATGTTAGCTACTGATCCCGTGACACGGATCTTCGATCGATAGTTCTGCCCGGCAAGTCCTGTCAGAATTACCGTTACATTTGGGTCCTTTATATAGCTGGACAACTCCCGCTCAACATCATCCGCCAACTGCTCTGGAGTTTTGCCGGCAGCAGCAATATCGCCGACGAGGTGAACGGCAATTTTCCCGTCAGGTCGAACCGGCTCGGAAATATTCAGTTCCGGATTTTTCCACACATTAATGCTGACCTGATCACCAACATCGATCCTGTACTCACCCGTCACCACACCATGCCCCCCGCTTTCAGGCGGCAGATTTGGTGTACCTGTTGAGGCGCAGGCAGTTAGCCCGGCAATCAGGATACCGATGATGAATGTCCCATATGGATGTCTCATGTTTTCTCCCTCAAGTATGGAACTGATGATTATTCAGTACACCCTGCGTAGTCGAGCCAGTATAAATAGCCTGCACGGGTAAAACAAACCCGTTTTCGACACACTGGCGGGCAATATCCGCTACCTGTCTGCGCGAATACATTCGCTTATACCGGTGAAATCGGCCGCGCTTAGACGTTCGTACAATGGTAATGTAAGTAACCGTGCCGCAAATGATCGCGCAACGGGAAACTCTTTGGCGGCGGAAAACACAGCCTCGAGACCGGCCACCTCAGGCAGGATCACCGGGTACATAATGGCGGCCCCCAATCCCTTGCACCTGAGTTCCCTGTAAACACTATCCCGCGCAAGCCGGTCGAATAATACCGGGTATCGCAACAGGCGACGCGACCGGGGCATCCCGCAAGCAACAGGCAAATCGATAACATCAGACCCTGAAACTGCCGCGGTCGCGACCAGTTCCGCCATAGCCTCCCGGGCGGTGTCCGGTCGTCGCCGGTATGCCTCGATATTGGATGGCAGCAACGCGATTCTTCCCGCATCCATGGGCCCAAGCTGATCCAACGGGTGGAAATACGTTTCGCCGAGATGCAGGAACGGCAGGCTTTGCGGCAACCAGTAGAGGCGCGGCGAAAGCAGTAGATTGTAAAGTGTCACCTGCAGTCGAAGTATCAATCCTGGATGCTGGCCCTGTGCTCCGAAATCGGGTAACAAACTACCCAGCCGGCTGTCGCGATACAGCACGGCACCTCCCCCCAGCAGACTGACCGGTTTACCGCGGCCAAAACTGAGCACGACAAGGTCGGCATTCCAGAAGTCCGCGTCCGGGTCCTGCGGAAATGCCTGCGCACTGTCCTCTATCAATACCACTGACGACGCGCTTGCCAGCGCAGCCAGGCTGTCCATCCGCTCAGGTATACCCAGAAAACTGACCGCGATGATCGCCACGGTTTCAGGATTGATACGGGTGGAAACCTGCTCCAGGTCCATCCATGGACGATCTGGTTCACGATCTACCAGCACCGGCCGGGCACCGGCGTACAACACCGCACTGACCAGGTCCGGGCAACCGTAGGCCGGCAGAATCACTTCCGGATCATCGACGCCTTTCAGCCGAATGGCTGCGATAACTGCAGCAGCCAGGGCAGCAGTCCCGGAAGCAAGAAGGCGGGATGACCAGGTGGTAAAGACGTCAGCTGGCACAGTACCCGTCACCGCCGGAGCGAGGCAGACAGGATTACCTGCAGGCGGCAATTGATAAAACATTTATCGCCTTGAAGGATTCCAGGTCGTCATGCGCGTTCCGGAGAGGAACAAAACTGCAGCCTGGGCAAGCGCAAGATTTGTCTGCACAAAAAAGAAAACGATTCTTACCACCGCATTCTTGCGCAGCCTCGCTGATAACCAGCCGACCAGCGCCAGCAGATAGAAACCGGCCTGCAGGCTCATTGCCACGCGATAGACAAGGCCCTGCTCCATTAACAACAGTGTCACAACCAACAACGCGAGCATAAACCAGGGCACACCCCAGCGCATGACCTTGTGACTCCATACCTGGAATGCGAACATGCCCATGCGCAGCGGGTCAAGGGCGTCGGGATGCCTGACCAGCGCCGTCATGCCACGGACGACCGTACGAACCTTTCTTTGATATTCAAGCGAGGGATCCTTGACGTCGGCATAGATACCGACGACAGCGGGACAGCTGACTGCAACCAGGCCCATACGTGCGCAATTCAGCGCCGTATTGAAATCACTGGGTGACATCGTATCCCATTCCTCACACACCTCGCGCCTGGCAGCAAAGAAGGAACCACTCAGGCCAACCAGCCCCGCACGATCCGACTCCAGCCGACGCAGCCACATTTCGTATTTTACGTAGGCACCCTCACCGGCCACGCTGCCGTCCAGGCTGATGAAACGGTCCTCGCTGGACACTGCACCTACCCGTTCATCCGCGAACTCACCGGCCAGTATCCGCAAGGCATCGGCAGGTATCCGTGTGGCCACGTCCGAGAACACGAGGATCTCGCCGCTGGCTATCCTGATCGCGCATAACTGCGCATACTCCTTGCCGTTCCTCTGATCGGCACGCACCAGGCGCACGCCCCGGGCGGCAAACTCCCCGACAATCTCTTCGGTCGCATCTGTCGAGCCATCTGACGCAACCATGATCTCCAGCCGGTCTGGCGGGTAATCAATCGCCAGCGTGTTTTCAATTTTGGCGCGAATACGCTCCGCTTCATTGTGTACGGTAACGATCAGGCTGATCCGTGGCAGTTCACCACCCCGGGTTGCCACCGCATGCGTTCTGCGCGGCAATAGCTTGAGAACCAGCGGATAGAGGAAATAGCTGTAGCAACAGAGTGCTGCGGTACAGTAGAAAAATAGTTCCATTCTCGCTCGCTATATGTGTGCGGCGTCACCGGCCTGCCTGATTTTTCATACTATCATTGCCCGAACACAGGGTCACATACTACCCGGCACGTTTACTGTTCTGAACGGTCTGCCGTTACTGTATATTGTTACGCAACCGACCGGCCACTCGCGTAGCCCGGCATGAAACAGGGATAACACCATGAGGTATACGAATCGTGACTGACGTCACCGTACTCGGGGCCGGACCGGCCGGCCTGGCAGCTGCCCTCGAACTGGCAGAGTCCGGCGTCAATGTCACAGTCATTGAGCAGCAGGAGCATGTCGGCGGCAACGCGACCAGCTTCGATTTCGGCGGAGTACACGTGGATTATGGCAGTCACCGCCTGCACCCGGCCTCGCCACCGCAGGTACTGGAGCGTATCCGCGGGCTGCTCGGTGATGACCTGCTGACCCGGCCGCGCCACGGGCGTATCCGGCTGATGGGCCGCTGGATACATTTCCCGTTGCGACCGCTTGACCTGTTGCTGAGAATGCACCCGCGCTTTGCCACCGGTGTAGGCATCGATCTTGTCCGCAAGGCGCTCCCCGCTGGCAATGCAAACAGTGCCGAACCCACCTTTGCCACCATCCTGGAGCACGGACTCGGCAAGACAATCTGCAATGAATTCTACTTTCCGTACGCACGCAAGATCTGGGGTATAGAACCGGAGCAGATCTCGCCCATTCAGGCGTACAAGCGGGTGTCGGCAGGCTCGATCGGCAAGATGCTGAAACGCCTGATGCCCGGCGGAACCGGCAGCGGCGGCGCCAGCACCAAGGGCATCTTCTACTACCCGCGCTATGGCTTTGGCCAGATATCACAGGCGCTGCTGGCGGCAGCGGTCAAGGCCGGTGCAACCGTGCAACTGGGCTCTTCGGTCAGCAAGATTCAGTTATCCGGTGACAGCCCGAGGGTGGTTTACACCAACAGTAGCGGGACACACGAAATCGATACCAACCAGGTCTATTCAACCATCCCGGTCACCCTGCTGGCGCGTCTCGTGGATACAAAGGTGCCGGCCGCGGTGCAGGCAGCCGCCGAGTCACTGGAATTCAGGTCGATGGTACTGGTCTACCTGCTGCTGGAACAGGACCGCTTCACGGAATATGACGCCCACTACTTCCCGGGGCAGGATTACCCGTTTACGCGCATATCGGAGACCAAGAATTACTCTGACCGCAGCGAGCCGGCCGGCCGCACCAGCCTGTGTGCAGAAGTGCCGTGTTTTCTCGATGACACGACCTGGAAGGCATCGGACGAAGTGCTTGCCAGGAAGATCAGCGACGGCCTGGAACTGGCCGGCCTGCCGATCACTGCCGACATCCTGAAAGTCCAGGTCAAAAGAATTCCCTTTGCCTACCCGCTTTTCACCGTCGGCTACGAACAGCAGTTCTCGAAGCTGGACCGGTGGGTCGATGGTCTGGACGGGGTACTGAGCTTCGGCCGCCAGGGCCTCTATGTACACGACAACACGCATCACGCAATTTTCATGGCCCAGGCCGCCGTGGAATGCCTGCGCGACGATGGTTCCATCGACAAGGATGCATGGCACAGGCAGCGCAAGATCTTCGAAACCCATGTAGTCGAGGACTGATCCTCGCATGCATGCAATCCTCACCTTCCACAGCATCGATGAAAAGGATTCGGTTATATCGTACAGCCCGGTCTTCTTCGCCCAGCTGCTGCAGGAACTGGCAAACAGGGACATCCCGGTACTCGACCTCGACACACTGCTGCAACCGGGGACTAATCGGGGAGTAGCCATTACCTTTGATGACGGCATGCAGTCGGTACACCGTAACGCCATGCCGGTGCTGCAGGAACATGGCATGCCCGCACACCTGTTTCTCGCCACCGGGGCAGCAGGCGATAACAGGCCCTGGCCGCGGGACCCCTGCGATGGCCACACGTTTACCATGCTGGACTGGGG
>JAOULY010000183.1 GCA_029881775.1 Gammaproteobacteria bacterium | reverse complement strand
GTGTAAAGTGCGGGCGCGTGGACGAATTCGTCGACGAGACAATCGAGCAGCGACAAAAGACCATCGCAAAAGACTTTGGTTATGATTTAACCGATCACTGTCTCTACATGTATGGCATCTGCAAGGCTTGCCAGGCCGGGTAATGCTGATTAGTCCGGCCTGACAGTATCCGGCGGGTTTGCATTGTGCCCGGGCGATCTGCCGGGTTCCCTGATTTCTTTACTAACTTCAGTATTTACCGTTCAGGAACAACCGCTGTCCGGCCCTTGTCGGGCAGGGATGGCCTGCCATGTGTTGCGCCGGCATCATGATGGAATATGCAGGCAGCGGAGTTGGCCCGGTTGCGCTTGTGTAATCAGGCGCTTGTCTTGCGGGGGCTGCGTTTCACGGGTTTTTCCGTCTCGATCGCCATTTTTATCATTTCCTCGGCATGGTCGCGTGTTTGCTGTGTGATTTTCACGCCACCGAGCATGCGGGCAATTTCGTCAATACGTTCCTGGCTGTCCAGTCTGGAGACGCGTGTGCGCGTCGTCTCGCCGGTGGTTGATTTAATGACCTGGCATTGTTGGTGAGCCAGTGCGGCAACCTGTGGAAGATGTGTGACACACAGTACCTGGCGGCCATTGGCCAGTGCGCGCAGTTTGCGGCCGACAATTTCGGCGACGCCGCCGCCGATACCGCTGTCGACTTCATCAAAGATCAGGGTCGGGATGGTTTCGCTGCCGGCCGAGATGACCTGGATTGACAGGCTGATGCGCGACAGCTCGCCGCCGGAGGCGACCTGCGCCAGTGCCTGCGGGGGCTGGCCCTTGTTGGCGCTGACCTGGAACACGATGTCATCCTGTCCGTTCGCACTGCAGGCGGCGTCTTTGCGCTGGTCGACCCTGGCCTCGAAAATTCCCCCGGCCATGCCGAGTGTTTGCATGGCGGCGGTAATTTCCTTGCTGAATGTCCTGGCCGCCTTCTTGCGGCGCCGGGTCAGTTCGGCGGCGGCCCCGCTCCAGGCGCTGCCCAGTTCACTGACGCGCGTTTCGAGATCGGCACGGTGTTCGTCGGCGTGTTCAATCGAGTCCAGCTCCTCGCGCAGCCGCCGTTCGACATCGGGCAGTTCAACCGGCTTGCAATGATGCTTGCGCGCGAGATCGTGCAGCAGACCGATGCGTTGTTCCAGCCAGTGCAGCCGTTCCGGGTCGAGATCAAGCCCGTCCGTATAGTGGCGCAGGGTGGTGATGCCTTCCTGGATGTTGATTGCTGCCTCGGTGAGCAGGGCAACCGTTTCCTGCAGTCCACTGTCAAACGTCGACAGTTCGCGTAACTCATCGAGCGTATGGTTGACCAGTGAGTTGGCGGATTCGCCGTCGTCCGCATCCAGCCGTTGCAATCCCGCCTGGCAGGCGGACAGCAACTGTCCGGCGTTGGCCTGGCGCGCATACTCCTCATCGATGGACGTGATGTCGGCACTGGTCATGCCGAGTGCGTCGAGTTCCTGTAACTGGTAGCGCAGCAGGTCCAGGCGCGCATCCCGCTCCGTATCGTTGGTGACGAGTGTGTCCAGCCGCGCGCGGGCCTCACGCCAGTCGGCAGACAGGGCTGCGACCTGCTCGAGCGCCTTGTGGTGTCCACCGAACGCATCGAGCAGCTGGCGTTGCACCGGTGTGCGCAGCAGCGACTGGTGCTCGTGCTGGCCGTGAATATCGACCAGCTGCTCGCCCAGTTCGCGCAACAGGTTCATGGTTGCCGCCTGGCCGTTGATGTAGCCGCGCGAGCGTCCGGAACGATTGATAACGCGGCGCAACTGGCACTCACCGTCGGCATCCATATCGCGTTCCTGCAACCAGCGGCTTACGCTGCGATTGCCGGCAATGTCGAAACCGGCGGCAATCTCCGCCCGTTCGCAGCCGTGGCGAATCACGGCGCTGTCGGCCCGGTCGCCCAGCACCAGCCCCAGTGCGTCGACCAGTATGGATTTACCCGCGCCGGTTTCGCCAGTCAGCGTGGTCATGCCGGGTTCGAGTTCGATGTCGATTTCGTCGACTATGGCCAGGTTACTGATGTGGATGTGTGTGAGCATGGCTCAGGGCTGTTCACTCCAGCGAAGTTTCTTGCGCAGGACAGTAAAGTATTCGTGCTCGGTCGGATGCAGCAGGCGCAGTGCGTGATCGTGTCGACGGACGGTGACATGGTCGCCTGCCTGCAACGGCTGGCTGACCTGGCCATCGCATGAGACGGTTGCTTCCAGCGTACCCTCGTGCAAAACGATCTCGATGATGGAATCGTCACTGATGACGACCGGCCGGTTTGACAGTGTGTGCGGACAGATCGGCACCAGCGTGATCGCACCCAGGCGCGGGTGCACGATCGGGCCGCCGCTCGACAGGGCGTAGGCGGTTGAACCGGTCGGGGTCGCAATAATCAGTCCGTCCGAGCGGTTGGTGTTGAGGAAGTGGCCGTCGATCCAGGTGTCGAGTTCAATCATGCGGGCGATGTCGCGTTTGTGCACGATGACATCGTTCAGTGCCGTGCTTTCGCTGAGCACCTTGCCGTCACGGCTGACCGAGGCGTGCAACAGTGCGCGGTCTTCTTCGGAAAAATCGCCGGCCATGATCCGGTCCAGCTGGTGTGTCATTTCATCCGGTGAGACATCGACGAGAAATCCCAGTCGACCGAGATTGACGCCGAGTACGGCAATATTCGACTCGGCCAGGCTGCGCGCGGTATTCAGCAGGGTGCCGTCACCGCCCACGACGATGGCAAGGTCGCATGCCTGTGCAAGTTCGGAGCGCTCCAGTACCGGCAGGCCGCTGTCGGGCAGCAGGCCGCTTATGCCGGCATCGAGGCGGATTTCCACCTGCAGCTGTGACAGGTAGCCGACCAGCGTCTGCAGGGTTTGCGCCACCTGCTCGCCGCTGGCCTTGCCGATAAGTCCCACGTGTTTGAAATAAGGTGACATATGATCTGATTGTTTTATGTGCCTGAAAGCTAACACGACTCACCGGGAGTGCCAACTGCCGTGTTAGCTGCCTGCCCGGCACCCTGAACATGGTTGGCAGTCTATCAGTCAGAGTGCCAGATGCATTATGATTACGTAATTCGAACCAGTCAGGCAATCGGCACATGAATGACTCCGGCGCAGAAATATCAGAACGTGCGCAGCAGATGCTGCGGGCGCTGATCGAGCGTTTTGTGGTGGATGGCCAGCCGGTCGGTTCGCGTACACTGGCGCGCGATGCCGGGCTCAAGCTGAGTCCGGCGACGATCCGTAACGTGATGTCGGATCTCGAGGAGCTGGGTTTCGTCGCCTCTCCGCACACCTCGGCGGGGCGCGTTCCGACCGTGCAGGGTTACCGCTTCTTCGTCGATACGCTGCTGAGCGTCAAGCCGCTCGATCAGCGGGCAATCGAAAAGATTCGTGCGGAGTTCGATGTCGAGCAGGCACCCAAGGACCTGGTGGAGTCGGCCTCCGGCATGTTGTCGGCAATCACGCAGCTGGCCGGTATCGTCACCCTGCCAAGGCGCGACCATCCGCTGTTCAAACGGGTCGAGTTCCTGCCGTTGTCGGAAAACCGGGTGCTGGCGGTCCTGGTGTCGGGAAAGGATGAGGTGCAGAACCGCATCCTGAAAACCGAGCGGACCTGTTCGGCAGCCGAGCTGCAACAGGCCTCGAACTACCTCAATAAGTTGTTCAGTGGCAAGGACCTCGATGAGGTTCGGACGACGCTGTTGCGCGAGATGCAGCAGACCCGTTCAGACATGAACGAAATGATGATGACCGCCATCCGTATGGCCGACAAGGTACTGGAAAAGAATGCCGACGAGGATTTCGTCATGGCCGGCCAGACCAACCTGATGGGTTTTCACGAACTGTGTGACGTGGAAAAGCTGCGCATGCTGTTCGATGCGTTCAACGAGAAGCGGGATATTCTGCACCTGCTCGACCAGTGCGTGCACGGCGAGGGCATCCAGATATTCATCGGTGAGGAATCCGGCTACAAGATGCTCGATGAATGCAGTATGGTGACGGCGCCCTATACGGTCGATGGCCGGGTGCTGGGTGTACTGGGCGTGATCGGCCCGACCCGCATGGCCTATGAGCGGGTCATCCCGATTGTCGACGCCACGGCGCGTTTGCTGGGCGCGGCCTTGAATACAAAGGAATAAGCCCCATATCAGCGCCATGCCGGCGCTAGCGCTGTCCGCGAAAGATTTCAGGTTTGTGGAGTAACTATATGTCCGAGAAAGAGAATATTGCAGAAGAGCAGGCGACTGAAGGCGTTGATGTGGCGGGTATGGCAGAAGGCGCCGAACCGGATCATGCAGAATTGACGGCCCTGCTCGAAGACGCGCGCGGCAAGGCGGATGAGCACTGGGACCAGGTGTTGCGACTGCAGGCCGAGCTGGAGAACGCAAAACGTCGCACCGAACGGGACCTGGCCAACGCCCACAAGTTTGCCCTGGAGCGGTTTGCCAGTGAGCTGTTGCCGGTGCGGGATAGCCTGGAGATGGGGCTGGCCGCGTTCGAGAACGAGAATACTGAAAAGCACAAAGAGGGTATCGAACTGACGCTGCATATGATGAGTGGCGTCATGGACAAGTTCGAGATCACCGAAATCAATCCGCAGGACCAGCCCTTCAATCCTGATTTCCACCAGGCAATGTCGTTGCAGGAGCGCGCGGACGTGGAGCCGAACACGGTGGTCACGGTGGTGCAGAAAGGCTACCTGTTGCATGACCGCCTGATCCGCCCGGCCATGGTGATTGTTTCAAAAGCACCGGACACCGCATAAAACGCAGCCAGGCCTTGATTTCACGGCAACCGCCCCCCATGTAGGGGTTAATGGCATATCCAATTCAAATTTAAACATATCAGGCAGTTACACGGAGAACACAGAAAATGGGCAAAATAATCGGAATCGACCTGGGCACGACCAACTCCTGCGTGGCGGTGATGGAAGGTGGCGAGGTTCGGGTGATCGAGAACAGCGAGGGCGATCGCACCACGCCGTCGATTGTCGGCTTCACCAGTGAGGACGAGGTACTGGTCGGCCAGGCCGCCAAG
>JAOULY010000006.1 GCA_029881775.1 Gammaproteobacteria bacterium | reverse complement strand
CGGCATTCGCCTCATTGTCATTGAAGGCGGTAGCGACGGGGACATTGACCAGCACGCGCTATTCAAGACCGGTGTTCACGGTTTCTGCAAACAGAATATCTCCGCAGCCCTGCTCTGCAAGGCGGTACAACTGGTGCTCGAGGGTGAATACTGGATCCAGAGAAAACTTATTACACAGGTAATCAGTGAGCTCGCAAAGGATGCGGGCACCATCATTTCCGGACCGGATGGGCCTGATGACTCCCTGATAAACACGCTGACACCGCGCGAATTGCAGGTCGCACGCATGGTGCATATGGGCGGCAATAACAAGATGATTGCCAGGGAACTCGATATCTCGGAGCGCACCGTCAAGGCACACCTGAGCGCCATCTTCAGAAAACTCGATATTGAAAACCGCTTGCACCTGGCACTGTATTTCAGTGGCAGAACATAGTGTAATATTCCGGCTTGACTCGACTTATATGACACTTTTATTTACACCGGTGTATACAGGGAATCAGAGCTAATGAACACAAGAATGATTAATACCGTGAACGCCGCACTGCTTGGTATTTTATTATCGCTAAACTGTCACGCCACCTCCTTGCAGGAGGTCGTAAGGGACACTGTCAGCAGCAACCCGGATGTATTGATTGCCGGCAGCGAGCGCGATTCGGTTGAACAACAGATGGAACAGGCCCGCGGTGGATTCTTCCCGCAGACGGACATCACTGTCGGCACCGGCTGGGAGACCAGCGACAATCCAACGACGCGCGGCGCGGGTGATGGCTCCAGGAACTTCAACCGCGATGAGGCTGAAATCCGCATCAGGCAACTGATTTATGACGGAAACAGCACGCTGAGCGAATTCCGCCGGCAAAAGGCGCGCGTTAATTCCAGGGCTTATGAAACCTTCAGCACGGCAGAAGTCACGGCCCTGAAGGCGGTAGAATCCTATCTGGATGTCTACAATGAACATAAGTTGGTAAAACTGGCCACCGACAACCTCGACAGTCACCAGACGACTTATGACCGGATCGTCAAACGTGGCCGGCGCGGTGTCGGCAGCAAGGCCGATGTCCAGCAATCTCTTGGCCGCCTGGCACTGGCTCGCACAAACCTCATGGCGCAGGACAACAAGCACAAGGACGCGATTGCCTCGTTCATCAGCGTTGTCGGTTACGAGCCCGCCGATCTGAATGAACCGGAATCAAAAAATCACCTGTTGCCGACAGACCTTGCCGAGGCAACGGAGCTGGCGCTGGACAACCATCCCCGGCTGAAATCGGCCAGTGCCGATGTGGAAGCGGCCCGCGAACAGCACGAGACCGCCAAGGCGCTGTTTTTCCCAAGGGTCCACCTGGAAATCAAGGGTTCGGACAATGACAACCTGGATGGCATCGCCGGTTCAAATAATGATGCCGAGGTCATGGTGCGTGGCCGCTATAATTTCACGGGTGGCAAGGATGTAGCACGTCGACAGGAAACCGTGCACGAACTGAAGCAGGCAAAAGAGATTCGCGACCGTACCCGGCGTCAGGTCACCGAAAGCATTCGCTTGTCATGGAACGCCTATGAAACCGCAAAATCCCAACTCGAGTACTTCAAGCTACACGTCGATGCCAGCAGCAACGCCCTGGACGCCTACCGCAAACAGTTCAACATTGGTCAACGCACCCTGATTGACCTGCTCGATCAGGAAAACGAGGTATTCCAGGCCAGGATAAACTACGCAAATGCCCTGAATGACCTGCGTTTCGCCGAATACCGTATTCTCGCCGGCACCGGCCGGCTGCTGTGGGCGATGGAAGTTCCCCTGCCTGAGCAGGCCGACACAATCCAGTAAACCGCTGTACACGGTAACGGACAGGGACCATTAATACTTTCCTGTCCGTTACCAACATACCTGCTTTCAATTAATTCCAGCTGCCTTTAGGATAAGCCGGTCATGCTGGATCACACCCTTATATTTTCTATCTTCCTGATCTTCACAGGTGCGGCAATACTTGCAACACTGGCGCTGTTCGCACGACAGTCACTCCTGGTTGCCTATATTCTACTGGGTGGACTGGTTGGGCCATGGGGACTGCAACTGGTCAATGACGCGTCCGTGATCCAGCAAATCGGCCATATCGGCATCATTTTCCTGCTGTTCCTGCTCGGCCTCAACCTGCAACCCTCACAATTGCTGCACATGTTTCGCGAGGCGCTGGTGGTTACTGTCGTCAGCTCTGTCATTTTCGGCGGTTGCGGTTACGCCCTTGGCTGGCTGTTCGGCTACAGCCTGCATGAATGCATCGTTCTGGGCGCCGTGATGATGTTCTCCAGCACGATTATCGGGCTGAAGCTGCTCCCGACCACCGCCCTGCACCACCGGCATGTCGGTCAGGTCATGATCAGTATCCTGCTGCTACAGGACATAATCGCCATCGCTATTTTGCTGTTCCTCGAAGGCTTCTCCTCAGCAGGCATCGAGTGGCAACAGGCTGGCAAACTGGCCGTCGCGGTGCCGCTGCTGGTCGTTGTCGCCTTTGTCTTCGAACGTTACGTTCTACAGCCGCTGATGATGCGCTTTGACACAATCAAGGAATATATTTTCCTCACGGCCATCGGCTGGTGTATCGGCATCGCCCAACTGGCTGTCTTCATCGGTCTTTCATATGAAACCGGCGCCTTTATTGCCGGCGTTTCCCTGGCCGCAAGCCCGATATCGCTGTACATCGCCGAGAGCCTCAAACCGCTGAGGGACTTCTTCCTTATCATGTTCTTCTTTTCGCTGGGCGCGAGTTTTAATATCTCGGTATTACCGCAGATATTTATCCAGGCCCTGCTGCTTGCCGTTGTAATGCTGGCAGTCAAGCCGCTGGTATTTGCGAAACTGCTGAAGGCGGCTGGCGAAAAAGGAAGCCTGCCAGCCGAAGTGGGTGTGCGACTGGGACAGATCAGCGAGTTCTCGCTGCTGATCGCAATACTTGCACTGAATGCCGGCGCCATTGGCTCGCAAGCCTCCTACCTTATTCAGGCCGCAACGCTGATAACATTCATCGTTTCTGCCTACATCATCATGCTAAACTACCCGACACCGATTGCCGTCAGCGACCGGCTGAGGAAAGACTGACACCTGTTCAGAAAGTGCGAATAGTGTTGCAAAACGTGCGCTTATACAGTACAAAACACCATGTCTGCTGATGGAGTTGATATTCCAACATGGAACAACATCGTCAATCCGGAGCACCCGTAAATTTGAATGCCCTTCTGATTGGCGCAAAGACCATTCCCAAAGGATGTCGTGTCTTGCATGTCAGCAGTCACGGCATGCTGCTACATTGCGAACCCGACGGTCGACCACGCACCTTCTCTGATGGCGATTCCGTTGATATTCACCTGACTGTGCAGCATAACGGTGAGCAAAAAAAGCTCACCATTCCGGCCCATGTCAGGCATGTGGCGGAAAACAGCCTGGATGTGGAATTCCAGCACCCCGACCCGGTGCTGCTTGATTTGATCGAATCCTACCGGGTCAGCGATACACATACCCTGGAAGCCTCGGTAGATGAGGCCGATACCGATACCGCTGCTGAAACCGAGATTATCCCGATGCCCGGACTGCAGGCGCATGAACACCCCTCGCAGCCTGCACAGGCAGTCCGGAAAGATAAAGCGCGCAGGATTAGTCGCCTTGTTCCCGCCATATCAATGGTGTGTTTCGCGGGCTTGCTCGGTGCAGGCTTTTTTTATACCAGCGGCCTGGCCAAACGCATCGGCGTACTCGAGGATTCCGCCAGAGACAGCACCATCAATCTGAAAGACATACAGGACAAGCTGTTCAGCGCCAGTCTTCTGGACGGTAAGTATGCCTCTCTCGATGCACGCTTAAAGGCACTTGGCAGCGCCTTTACTGATCTCGATCGCCGCGTCCATGCCATGACATCCGGCACCCCGACACCCCGACCGGCCAAACCACCTGCACCAGGCATAAGCCGTTCCCAGTCAGGCAAAATACTACGCACCCAGGCACCCGCGGCCCAGACAGACCCGCCTGACAAGACCACTGCCGTCACTGAGAAGCTATTGGCAATGGCCACGAAAATAGATCCGGCACCTGCAGAACCGGCATCCGCTGAATCGGCAAATATTCAAAAAGAAACGGAAGCCGCACCGAATGAAGCCACTCCCGAAGCTGTCAGCAGGCAGCCACTCGCGATCAAGGATGTCACTGTTAGCGGGTCTGCAACCCGGCCTGCAGGACCCTGGACGATCAACCTCATGTCATCAAGAGATCGGGCATATGTTGAAACAGCCGCAACTCATGCCAGCTCCATGGGTGTACCCGTCGAGCTCAGCAGCGCCAATATCAAGGGCAAACAGTACTGGCGCCTGCAAGTGACCGGTTTTTCATCGCTTGCTGCGGCAAAATCAGCGGCCACCGGAATCGAGAAAAAACTCGGCATCAGGGACGCCTGGTTCCTGAAGCGCAAACCCGGCTCGTAAGACTGCCGGCGACGCTGCAGCAGTAACTGCACAAGCTGAACTTTCCAGCTGATTAGCTGACGACCACACCGCTACCCGGGCGGCCGCACTGTTTCGCAAAACCATGGTTTTGCGCGGCTCGAACCACCCGCCAGTTCAACTACGTTATGTGGTGCTTGCCCACCAGGATTACTGTACTCGCCTGCGGCCCTCGTTCCCCCATCTCTTCCACGAAACGCACCTCATTGCCGACTTCCAGCTTGTCGAAAGCATTATCAAGCACACTATTACGGTGAAAATAGATTAGCCGTTCGTCCGGGGTCTGGATCCTGCCGTAATCTTCCGCAGGGACCAGGGCAAGTATTCGCCCATGCGCCGGGGATTCGTGTTTCTTTACCTTGCCCCGCCGCTTGCGCGCATAGTCCTCCAACTGACGCTTCATGGCATCGAAGGCGTCGCGAATGGCCACATAAACATCTTCATGCGAATGATCCTTGTGATGGTGTTCATGGGACACCAGCAACTCCCCTTCGGGCACGGTCAGGTCAATGCGCACCTGGAAGAGATTTCCCTGGTGATGATGGCCATGCGGGGCCTCCACCACAACCCGGCAACTCATGATCTGATCGGAAAACTGATCCAGTTTGGCTGCTTTTCCACGAATGTTTGCCTCCACGGCAGCAGAAGGTTCCATGTTGCGGTACGTAATCTGTAAGGGTATTTGCATCTCGGTCATCCTCTCTGGAAATAAGACACATGTGTACTCAGGATTGCTGCGAAAGATTGCTCCATGACGCATCGCTCATTGCATTGATTTCTCCAGCGACAGGTCAGGCTCGGCTATCTGCTGCAGAATTGCAGCGCGGGCCGCGTCGCGCAGCTTCACCGCCGCGGCCCAGTCCGTTCCCGCCGGCAAGACCGGCTCACCAACGAGAACGCTCACCGCCCCCGCCCGTGGAAACCAGGAGTTGGCGCGCAGGATTGAACGGGTGCCCCTGATAATGACCGGTAACACCGGCGCACCGGCCTCGGCGGCGACCACAAAGGCACCCATGTGAAACGGTAGCAGGCCCGGCATGCGGGTGAAGGTTCCCTCCGGGAAGAACAGCAGGGAGTGGCCGGCCTGGAGCTTGCTGGCGACATGCCGGGCATCCGCCACGCCCTGCTGTTTGTCGAAGCGCTCCACAAAGCTGGCGCCGATACGCTGCAGAAAAATTCGCGGGATGAACTGTTGTTTAAGTTCCGCTTTGGCCACGAAACCGGGGCTGATCGGCAATGCTGCCACCAGGGCCACACCGTCCAGGTAGCTGGCATGGTTGGCAACCACAACACAGGCCTGGTCCCGGGGTAACTGATCAAGCCCCTGTACATGCAGCGGTATGCGGACAAGTGTAAACAGCAATTGCGCCGCCCTGCGCAATATCATCCACCGCCAGCGCATGCGCGGTAGTGATATGACCAGCAGCCAGACGACGGGCGCCATCAACCAGAAGATAGCATGCGCATAGACGGCATAGCCCGAGGCGGAAATCCTCCGCCATGCAGCGCGCATACCCGGTCGCACCGTGACCAGGGCAAGGTGGACGAACTGCCGCCACACAGACTGCGGACCCTGGCCAATCCGGCCCTGCTCATGCAGTTCACGAATTGCAGCGCGGCGAATCTTGCCGCTTGAGGTCTTCAAAAGCGTATGGGGCGGTGCCAACACGACTTCATCGGGCGATATGTCCATCAGGTCTGTGGCAACCATGTAAATCTGTTCGCTTAATGTCTGCAGTATCGTGTTATCGGTCTCACGGGATTCTGCCAGCACAATGATCCGATCCGTGCCGGATTTCAGGTCAGCGCTGCCGAACACCGCGACACAGCCTTTGCGGATACCAGGAATATTTCCGACGGCCTCTTCCACTTCATAAGGATAGATGTTCCGCCCACCCCGAATAATGATGTCCTTTGACCGGCTGCTAAGATAGATGTCACCGCCGGCAACATAACCCAGATCGCCGGAATCCAGCCATTCCCCGTTAAACAGTTCCCGGGTGGCATCCGGATTGCGAAAATAACCACTGGTGACCGATGGCCCGCGGAACTCGACACGGCCTTCCTGGCGTTCGGACAACTCATGTCCCGCCGGATCAACAATGCGGATCTGGTGCCCGGTTAATGGCTGGCCGCAGGCAACAAACTCCAGCGCATGTTCATCCGACTTCTCCGCCGGGACCGCCTTACCGGAAGAGACAAACGGCTCCCGCTGAATGCGATCGATCAGCGGGCCACGACCAAAGGGCGGAAACGCCAGCCCCACCGTCGACTCGGCCAGGCCATACACCGGCGTCATAACCTCCGGCCGAAATCCATAGCGAGCAAAGCGCTTGCTGAAACCCCGCACTGTCTGCGGACTCACCGGTTCGGCGCCATTGAAGGCCATGCGCCAGGAACCCAGGTCCAGGCCTTTGATGTCATCATCTTCCAGTTTGTTAAGACACAGTTCGAAGGCGAAGTTGGGCGCGGCAGACAAGGTGCCACGATGATTGCTGATCGCCCACAACCAGCGTCGCGGACTGGTCAGAAACGCCAATGGTGACATCAGTACCAGCGGGCACGCGTGATAGAGACTGCCCAGCCAGGCACCGATCAGTCCCATGTCATGATACAAAGGCAGCCAACTGACAAACACATCAGTGGAGTCCGCCCGCACGGCTTCGCCCATGGCGCGAATATTGGTCAGCAGGTTGGCGTGCGTCAGAATGACACCCTTGGGCTGGCCGGTACTGCCGGAAGTGTACTGAAGGAATGCGGTATCACCTGCCCGGACAGGTACTGCGCTAAACGCCTTGCCACTCGCCAGTTCACGGGGGGTAACAATACCAAGTACTTTGTCGAGCTGCGCCTTGAGCAAGCGCGCCACCGGTCGGGCCTCTGGAACAGTGATCAGCAGAACCACCCGGGCATTGGCAAGAATGCCTGCATGGCGACGCAGGTGATCCTCGATTTGCGTTGGGCGTACCGGCGGATAAATGGGTACGGGCACCCCGCCGGCCAGCAGAATACCGAAGAAGCTATACAGGTAGTCACGGCCGGTAGGGAGCATGATGGCCACATTTTGACCGGGTTGCAAAGCGCGTTCCCGGAGGCCCGCAGCGATCGCCCGCGCACCGTCGAACAGCGCTGCATAGGTGATCTCTTCCGGCTCATCCCCTTCACTGTAAAGATAGATATGCGGACGCTGCGGGTGTGCAAGCACGTGCCAATCGAGCATCTCCAGCAGTGTTTCCGCCGCACGGGGTGTACCCTCCGTTTCCCCGTGCGCGGTTACTCTTGCTTGTGCAAGGGCAGCTGGTCGTCCCGGGGCATGGGCGGAGAGCACCGCCCTGAGAAGGTCGCGCGGGGTTTCAGCGCTTGCCAGTAGCTGTGCCGGAAGACCGACCCCGAAGGTCCGTTCGATGCGCAGCGATAACTCAACGCGTGACAGACTGTCAAATCCCAGGTCGCGGTCGAGTGCACTGTCGAGTGTCACCTGGATGATGTGTTTGCGCTGCGGGTGCAGTTCTATCGCCAGGCGGCGCACCACATCAAGCAATGCATCGGATCGTTCCGCAATAGCCTGGTCATCCCGTCTGTTGAGCTCCCCGCCCTGCATTACTCATTCCCGGCCAATTGCTCGCCGGCAGGCGCGCGCATCTCGACAATCAACGGCAGATGATCAGAGGCTACGCGCACCAGCTCGGTATCCGGCACCTCGATATCCAGCACCTCGACACCCGGATTAACAAAGACATGATCAATGCGTGCTGTGGGGAAGCGCCCGAAAAATGTGCTCCTGGGCCGATGGCTGTCCAGTTCGATCTGCGCGTCAAGCAGGTGCGTGCGCAACAGGCGGCATGGCTGCGAGGAAGGAAAGGCATTGAAGTCACCGCACAGCACCACCGGTCCGCGACAATCCGGATGCCCCAGCCACTCGGGACCGAGCAGCGCCTCGGCCTGCAACAGGCGCTCACGCGGCAGCAGGCCCAGGTGCGTGTTGAATACCTGGTACTCGATGCCGTTTAATTCGATTGCAACCCACAGGGCGCCGCGTGGTTCAATCCGCGGCTTGTCAGGCAGGTCCGGTAACGCGCCCGCTTTCACCAGCCGCATGGGCAGATGGGTGAGGATCGCATCGCCGTAACGCTCTTCCTCGATGTGCATTGCCGGATGGAAGTGATAGTCCATCTCCAGGTAACGGGCAATGAGGTGTGCCTGGTCCAGGCTTTCGGTACGCAAGCGGCCCACATCCAGCTCCTGCAAAGCTACCACGTCCGGGGCGTAGCGGGCGATGACCCGCGCAATGCGTTCCGGGGTCAGCTTGCCGTCCATACCGATACAGCTATGCACATTGTAGGTCATGACACGCAGGATATCCGTTGAAGCAGCACGCTGTTGCCACGAGGGAACTTTGTGTCTGGCACGCCCCAGAAAGTGCAATGCGGCATGGCGCAGATCGGTCGCACGCAAACTGGCGTTAGCGCCTTCCGGCAAGGGCACATCGCCAGGCACCAGTACAAACGCGCTGGTCTCCTCCGGACCGGCGCCCCCGTGCCCGCCATTTTCGGTTACAAAACTGCAGGACGTCGCACCGGCCCGCCAGCCAGAGAGAATGAAATCTCCCGCATCCGGGTGATGACAGAGTGTAATCAGTTCCCGGGTGACTTCCTCCAGGTAGGGATGGTCGGTGCCCAGGACCTCCGCACCCTGCCGCGGCAGGCTGTACCTGCCGCTGTCGGTCCATGCCGTCACGCGCTCCGCTCCATCCCGGGTCAACACCAGCGGAATGCGCGCAGTGTTTGCCAGGGAACGGGCAATGGAATCACGCGTGGCCGCATCCAGTTCACGATCGTAATAGACGAAGCCGACCGGCCCCATCCCTGCCACCGTTACATGGCCACTGCCCGGATCACCGCGCAACTGGCCACTGACCGGGAACAGGCGCTGAATTCTGTTGCCACCAAGCTGCCGTACACGTTGCGTCTGGATACCACGTTGCGCCTGAACGCCGCGTGACACCGGTTGCAGGCCGGCATTGATATCATGATCGGCGAACACAGCGGTCACTGCATCCTTGATACTGCGTCCGTGCAACAGGTGATAGGGCTTCACTTCTTCCTGCCCATGGTCGGAATAGACCCAGACGTCATACTGACGATGGCTCGAGCGCTGTGCGGCCCGCCAGATACGGGCGATAGCATCATCAATGCCCTTGAGCGTCCAGTGGGCGAAAAACGAAGACGGGCCACGCCGATGGGCCTGCTCGTCATAGCCGAGCAAATTGAGATGTATGACAGGCAACCCCCTGGCAACATCGATTTTTGCGCCGATCGTGACCAGTTCACGCAACAAAATTGATATCGCCACACGGGTTGGTACGAATTTCAGTTCCTTGATGAAGTCATAGCCATTGAACAGACCTCGCAGCATATCCTGGACAGCCAGAACCAGCTCGAGCAACAACAGCACGGCAATGCGCACGAAGCTCCAGGCATTGCTCAGGATGAGCAGTCCCACCAGCAAAGGATTGGCGCGGCGCAGCGAGGGACCCCACCCTATCGATGACGGGCAGAAGTGAGGTTCGGCGGCGCCGCCCGTGTAATTGTTTGAATAGGAGCTGCCCTCCTTCAGCAAGGGTTCACCTCCGCTCTCTTCCAGGGTGCGTTCCACACCGGCCGCCACAGCCGGCTCGACCATGCGCACGATCTTTCCGGATGCGCTGTCCTGGAAGTTGAAGCCCGGCACCACCGCCTTCACACCGTAAAACAGCTCGCCCTGAAATGCGGCGGTTGTCGCTGGCACGCCGGCGTACATGCGGCGCAACCGGTAGTGTTCACGCTTTATGAACCTGTGCAGGAACGGCATTTCTCCCCGCTCCAGCGCACAGTTCAACCGGGCATATGAAAGACCGTCAACCTGCACCATGACCAGGCCTGGCGTACCTGGCGGTACCGTCGATCTCGGCAGGCGCAGCAGGGTTGCCAGCCACTCGCTGCGGCTTAGTGACCGGCGCAGTCGCCGCAAGAAGACCTCGATACGGCCAATCATTGCGCCAGGCCCTGCTGTTCAGCCGGATTCTTCATCTGCCGCCAGTGCTGCATCGGTCGCACTACCGATGCCTTTCAGTATTTCCCACTCCACCTTGATGAGGTTGAGCAGGTGATGCCAGTGTTCTTCCTGCTCCGACTTGTCTGTCGACATCCGCTCACGCAGGCTTGCATAGCAGGACAAGGCCTTGTCAGCCGAGTGCGCCATGGAGAATGCTTCAGCCGTATCCAGCGCTGCCCGCTGGAGATCCCGATACTGTTCTGCAGGCAGTTCTGCCATCCACTGCAGCGCCGCGGCAAAGGCCTTGATCGACTCCCCGTGCAACAAGCGGCCATTGCTGTAATCCCTGACCACCTCTCTCACACCGTTTGCATCGATTGCAACGACCGGCAGGGCTGCGGCCATTGCCTCGGTCAGTACCATGCCCTGTGTCTCGCTCTTCGAGGCAAAGGCGAACAGGTCCATTGCATGCAGCGCGTCGGCCAGTTGCTCTCGTTCGAGGACGCCGGCAATATGAAAGCGGGCATCAAGTCCTTCCCTGGAAATAATTTTCCGGATCACTGCCACGGAAGGACCCGTGCCGATCAGCAGGAAATGCGCGCGGCTTGTGGTCTTTAGAAAAGCCGCAACAGCCTCGGTCATGAACTCCAGGTTCTTTTCCGGTGCCAGGCGACCCAGATGCCCTACTACGAAAGCATCTTCGGGGATACCGACTGACTGCCGGAAACGCCCGCCATGCCCATGTGCAAAGTGTGCTGTCTGCACGCCAGTGGGTACCACGGTGATGGGCGTTACTACACCCCGTTCGCGCAGCAGCGTCATAATGCTCTCGCTCGGCGCGAACACCTGGTCGGAGAGATTGGCATAGCGGATCGCGGCCTCGATAATGAAGCGCCGCAGCTTCGGCGCATCACCCGGCACATAATGGGTATATTCCTCGTAGAGCGTATGGTGGGTAAATACCAGCGGCAGCTCGCGATAACGCGCTACGCGTAATGCCGTGACACCGAGGAGGTAGGGATGGTGGGCATGGATAATGTCCGGGGCAAACTCATCCAGCACCTCGGTCAACAGGCCGGAGACCGGCAGGACAACCGAAAAGTCGCTACCGTTGAAGTTCTGGATCGCCGGAATGCGCACCACCTCCGTTTCATTAACGGGCTGGTTCCTGAACACAGGTGCTACAACCAGCACCCGGTGTCCACGGCGGCGATACTCGCTGGTGAAGGCCGCCACCGAACGCGCCACCCCGCCCACGTGCGGGGTGAAGGTATTGGTCAGCATGACGATGTTCATGAATTCGTCTTCTCGAGTTCCACGGACGTCTGGCCCGGGCCGGCAATCAGCGGATGGTAACCGGGCACGCGCACCTCGATGGCCGGCGCTTGCGTATGCCAATTGCCCTGCCAGCTCACGCTGATCCGTTCACTCGCATCCATCCCGGTGGAGACACTCACTGATACCGGGCCGAATGACGTCGGTGCCGGGCCAAACGAAACCGGTGTTTCAGGTTGCAGCCAGCGCGCCGGGATTCCGGAACCAATGATCAGGCGCTCAGCCTCCTCGCGCACAAAACAATTGCGGACCATCAGCACCCATTCGGCGGCTGCCCACACATGCTGGCCATCACCCATACAACCACCATGGGTGCGCGGGTGAATGGCCTCCGGCCACTGGCCGGTGGATGTCGCCAGTGCCGCGACCGTATCCATCAATTCCAGGTAGCGGGGATCACCGGCGCGCAGTAACACCTGGGCCATGTGCAACGTCAGGTAGGGATTGATGCCGGCATGGATCATGTCCTGGAAGAAGCCACCATCGAAGCTGCAGTTGTGCAGAAGAAACCCGACCGTGCCGAGCAGGCGCGGATCATCTGGAGGGCACAATTGCACGGGATACCCCACGGCGAGTGAACCGATGGCCCCGGCATCCATGCGGCGATAGGGCGAAGCCGGTATGGCGGTTCGATCCAGACGCGCGGCATCACGCGCGAGACTGCGGTCAACCACCTGCTGAAATGCCTCTGCCTCGTGCAGGCATTCCGCCTGCAACGCCTCATTACCCAGCAGTCCGCCAAGCACGGCTGCCGAATGCAGGCCGGCGATACTCCAGAAGTCGTCCCAGTAATAATAGTCGTTCGGACCAAGGTGTTCGGCGCTAAAGCCCGCGGGCAGCAAGCCGGCATGGGGTGAATCCCCTTCGTCGGGCAAGCGCTTCCAGGCAATCCAGCGAGCACCACGCTCAATCGCCTGCCGCCAGGCGGGCTTTGGCGGCTGTCCGGTCAATGCGCAAAAGCGTTGCATGATCCACAGCGCCTGACCGTTGGAATCCCACTCGCCTTCCTGGGAATGGAAATAACCCCGTCGCGTCTGCCGGGGGGGAAAGCGGTCAAGCGCACGCTCTGCACGGCTGGTCAGGCCGGCACACAGCAGGGCATGAATAATAAATGCCGCATCGCGAAACCAGAAACGTTTATAGGTATAGGGGCCGGGATAGACATCGTCGGGTGAATGCAGGACGAGGGTCCGCAGGGCCGTTTCATAGAGGGACTGCACGCGCTCATCCGGCACCTGGAGCTGGCAACTTCCCTGCAGGGCATCGTCCCACGCGTTGCCACCGTTCTGTGGCAGGCGCTGCGCACCCGGTAAAACAATCTCTGCCTCTATTTCACGGGATTGGCCGGGTTCCAGCCGAAACAGTGCCGCCGCCGTGATCATGCCCACCCCGCAGACACCCCCGGTCTGGTCTTCCCGGTCCTGCAGGTGAATCGCCACATCACCGGCACGGTAATCGGAAACATGGTGACGCTCTGCCGGCGCGCTGAATGTGAGGGCATGTTGATCATCGATCAACCAGTCCCTGCGCCGCGGCGAAAGGGCCAGCTTGTGAATGAAGCTTATCCCCTCGGGATTACATGGGCGCAATGCCAGTACCAGCCAACCGCCGTTGTCACTGCGGGCATCGACCTTCAGCCGGCAGACCGGCGTGCCTGCATCGAGCTGGACACTGGCGTGATTTCGCAGGGTCATGCCACCCTGCTGCGTTTGCGTGATCACTGCAACGCCATGCTGAAAATCGAGAACCTGGTTGCAGGATTTCGCCCGTGATGGCAGCAGGCGTTGACCATCATCGTTCAGCAGCCAGCTGTCCAGTGACCAGCCATCGAACCAGGGTGTCAACATCCCGCGAGGATCAACAATCGGCAAGTCCTGAGAATCCGGCCAGCCAACTGCCGTCCAGTTGCGATGGCTCAGGTTGACATGGGTGATGGAAAAAGCGCGCGGAACAAAGGCATCATCTGCGGGATCGAACTGGCGCTCAATCCAGTACGGCCAGACCCAGTCGAGGTTGTGCTGAATCACGCGGCTGTTAACAAGGCCGCGTGCATGAAACACCACACCGGCACGCAGCAGTTCGACCGGCTCACCGACCTCGGAGGGCTGGGCAAAGCGATGCAGGCGGGCCAGCAACGCGATCGGGTCGAGGAAACCGTGCGCGCGGGCAATACGGCGAATAAGAAACCGCCATGGCAGCCATTCAAGCCAGGGCATCATCACTCTCCCTCTCCGGCTTCTTCCGTATACCTGGCCAGGGCGCGACTCGCCAGGCGATTAAGATAGATAACCAGGCCGACGGTGACGAGAAATCCGGCGCCATACAAAGCCCATTCAACGGGACCACGGCCCGCGCTGCGCACGCCTTCGAGGCTGATATCGGCAGCGATCGAACCCAGGTAGACGCTATTCAGTGAGAGCGGAATAACACCAACGAACGTACCGGCCATGAAACCGCGCAGCGTAAACTGCGTCAGCCCGAAAAAGTAATTGGACAGCTTGAAGGGAAAAAACGGCACCAGACGTGTCAGCAACACGATCTGCCAGCCCCGGGGGGTAAGTTCCTCGGTGACCAGTCGCAGCCGGGCATGGCGCAGCACGAACTGCGAGGCCCGCTCACCGAACAGGTAGCGCGCGCCCAGAAATGCCAGCGTCGCGCCCAGCGTCGTCCCGACCACCACGCACACCGTACCCTCGACTACGCCAAACACGAAACCGGCACCGGTGGTAAACAATACCCCTGGCAGCAGGAAAACCACTACAATCATCATAAGCAGGATAAACAGCAGCGGCCCCCAGATGCCCTGCGCGTCCAGCCAGTCGAGCAGGCGCAGGATCTCCTCATGGGCGTCGAAATACACGAGTGCGGCGACCACCAGCGTAACAAACAGGATACTGATGACCACCAGACGTACCATCGAAGGCTGCCTTGTCATGATTTAAGATTAACCTGTCAGCATATTTTCACTGCACACAAACCTGAATGCGTATACACGTTCAGTATATACAACAATCCCAATCCCGTTTCCCGCAAGTTTTTGACCATAGCAAGTAATGCGGCTGTTTGGCGCAAGTGAACGCCCGGCCCACGCACTTGCCGCGTTCACAGAGGAGCATCTTTCCCGCTGCATGGCCACCAGCAGGTTACCCACACAAGCACCTCCTTCAGTCCACGTTTATCACCGACTAATAGTTATAGAAGAGAATTTCCGCTCATCCACAGGTAGCCGACACCTCTCCAGTCAGATGGTGAATAATATTGAGATAATCTTTATTGACCGGGGTCAATGAATGCTGGACGTTTTGCACAGATTATAGGTATGCATTTTCTGAACAAGCACACCAGGAACAATCATAATGAACCATGAACTGGTAATACCACCGGATAATGCCACCAGACAGCCCCCGGCGGTGCCGGGATCACTCACTGTCTTTCAGTCCTGACTTACCAGTATGGCCATCACACCGCTGAAATCCGACGCCCTCTACACGCGCTGTCTCCCGGAGGAGTTTGACTTCAGGACAACGGCGGAACTTGCGGATCTGACCGAATTCATCGGCCAGCCACGAGCAGTCGAAGCTGTCAGTTTTGGCATTGGCATCCGTCACAAGGGCTATAACATTTTTGCGCTGGGGCCGACCGGCATTGGCAAACGCGCGCTGGTAGAACGTTACGCTGTCAAGCAGGCCGCTATTGAACCACTCCCGCCGGACTGGTGCTACGTCAACAACTTTCAACAACCCCATGAGCCGCGCATGCTGCGCATGCCCCCGGGGCGTGGCCTGGAACTCGAACGAGACATGGGGCAACTCGTCGAGGACCTGCACGCCGCCATTCCGACAGTCTTCGAAAGTAACGAATACCGCACCCGATCACAGGCTATCGAGGAAGAACTCAACGAGAAAAATGAACAGGCTCTTGGAGAGATTCAGGCCAACGCCGAGAAAAAGCACATCGCCCTTATTCACACACCGACCGGATTTACACTGGCGCCAATGCACAAGGACGAGGTCCTCAGCCAGGAGGATTTTGACAAGCTGCCGGAAGTAAAGCGCAAGAACATCGAACAGGATATCGAGGAACTGCAGGAACAGTTACGCAATATGCTGCGGGAGTCGCCGAAGTGGGAGAAGGAAGTACGCCTCCGCATGAGCGAACTCAACCGCGAAATGGCCGCCAGCGCAATCTCTCACCTGATCGACACATTAAGAGAGACATACAGCAAACTGCCGAGCGTCCTCGAATATTTCAACGAGGTAGAGAAAGATATTATCGATAACTTTCGCCATTTCCTGCGCCACGAAGAGGAGAAACACGGGCTCCAGATTTTTGGTATCGGGCTTTCTCAGCGTGAAGAAGGCATACAGGTAGACAAACGCTACAGTGTCAATGCATTCATTACGCAAAAAGAACATGATGGCGCACCGGTTATTTACGAGGACTACCCGAGCTATAACAATCTCATAGGCCGGGTTGAACACCAGGCGGAACTGGGCGCATTGATTACCGATTTCACCATGATCCGTCCGGGCGCCCTGCACCGCGCAAACGGCGGTTATCTGATCGTCGATATACTCAAGGTCCTGATGCAGCCATTTGCATGGGAAGGCCTGAAGCGCGCACTGCAGGCAGGTGAAATACGCATTGAGTCGCTGGCCCAGTTGATGAGCCTGGTCAGCACAGTCTCACTGGAACCGGAGCCGGTCCCGCTGGATATAAAAGTTATCCTGCTGGGCGAGCCACACATTTACTACCTGCTCTCGCTGTATGACCCCGAGTTCAGCGAGCTGTTCAAGGTTGCCGTGGATTTCGACTACCGCATGGACCGCAACCCGGAAACCCACCAGCTGTTTGCGCGCCTGATCGGCACCCTGGTACGCAAGGAATCCCTGCGGCACCTGGATCGCTCGGCAGTTGCACGTGTTATTGAACACAGCGCCCGCCAGCTGGGGGATTGCGAAAAAATGCTGACCCATGCCCACAGCCTTGCGGATATGCTGCGCGAGTCGGATTACTGGGCAAATAAAAGTCAACACGACACGATTACCTGTGACGACGTGCAACAGGCAATCAATGCCCGGATCTACCGTGTTGACCGCATCCGCGAACACATCCAGGAAGAAATCCGGCGCGGAACGCTGCTGATCGACACGGCAGGGCAAAAGACCGGCCAGGTCAACGGTCTGTCGGTGTACGACCTTGGGAACTTCATGTTCGGCCGGCCATCGCGCATAACAGCCCGCGTGCGCATAGGCGACAGCAATGTTGTGGATATCGAGCGCGAAGTGGAACTGGGCGGCCCCATACATTCCAAGGGAGTCTTCATCCTTTCGGCGTTTCTGGGTGCACGCTACCTGCCAAACGCCCCGCTCGCGCTGTCGGCAAGCCTGGTTTTCGAACAGTCCTATGGTGAAGTCGAGGGTGACAGCGCCTCGTCGGCCGAGCTCTACGCACTTCTATCAGCACTGGCCGAGGCACCCATACATCAATCGCTGGCCGTCACCGGGTCGGTGAATCAGCAGGGTGAAATCCAGCCGATCGGCGGTGTAAATGAAAAGATTGAAGGCTTCTTCGATATCTGTAATGCGCGTGGCCTGAGCGGAGACCAGGGCGTCATCATCCCGGCAACGAACGTCAAACACCTGATGCTGCGCGAGGACGTCCGCGCGGCTGTCGAGGCCGGTAAGTTCGCTGTCCACGCGATTGACAGCGTCGACGACGGAATCGAGTTGCTCACCGGCATACCAGCGGGTCAACGTAATGATCAGGGCCTGTTCCCCGACGGCAGTCTCAACCGTCGCGTGGAAGACACACTCGCCCGCTACGCCGAGACGATGCAGGCCTATGGGTCAAAGGGGGACAAGACGCCCTCATGAACGAGGCAACTGCACAGGCCACAGTCAGGCGCATCCTTGTCACCCTGAATGCAGCAGGGTCAGGCCAACCGGCGCTGGAGGCTGCTGTTCGGCTGGCTGCGATTCTGGGTGCCGAGCTCGAGGGGGTCTTTGTTGAAGACATCGACCTGATTCGTTTGGCCGAGCTACCGTTTCTGCGCGAGCTCAGGCCCACGTCGCTTGCCGAGGAAAGCATCAGTACACAGCGCATGCAACGTGAACTGCGTACGCTGGCCCGGCACGCCGAAAGAATGCTTGAACAGGCCGCCAGAGAGGTGGGCGTGCGCTGGACGTTTCAGGTTTGGCGGGGCCGTGCAGAAGCAGCGTCACTGACGAAAGCTTTTTCGGCTGACATCATCAGCCTGGGCCGGGTTAGTTCGCGGGTCTCCTCCCGCGTCCGGGGCACAATACGAGCGCACGCACGCCAGCCGCGTAATGCAATCAATTCCATCGCTGTCCTGTTCAGCGGTTCAGAAAAGGCTGCTCTCGCGCTAACAACAGCCTGCAGTCTTGCACAGGACCTGGGGGTCCAACTGACCGTGCTGTTGTCGGATAATATGACCGATAACATAGCGGGACTGAAGGAGAAGGCCCGGACCATTCTGCAATTGTACGACCAGCCCGCCAGTTTTACTTTACTCACAGGCAGCAATGCACACTCCCTGGCACAGGCAGCGGACATGATGACTGGCGCCTGCGTATTGATTTCGGAAGCCGAACACCCGTTCCTGGTACAGGGCTGCCTGGACCAGTGTCTGGAAGCCCTCGCCTGCCCCGTGCTGCTTGTGCGCTGATTGTCTACCTGAAGCATGCAGTGTATGGCTACGATCCGTGACTACATTGACCTCGCTGAAAACGCATGGCCCAGCGCTCCCTCCATGCCGGACAGCCATACCACCCGCATGCCCGGGGTGGAATTCCCACGCGACAGCAAGCCCCCGGCGGACGCCCGGGTGCTGCAAACATGACGTACGCCGCGAGTTGTGATCAAGGCA
>JAOULY010000182.1 GCA_029881775.1 Gammaproteobacteria bacterium | reverse complement strand
GCAGGGCAAGTACGCGGGCGTCATCAACACACTCCGCGATACTGATTGCTCCTTTCTCGCGGATCGCCTCGGTGAAGGTCCTGACCTTTGCCTGGACGTCCTTGTTGCTGGACATCTCGCCGATCAGTGAGCCGTCGATCTTGTAGATATCCGCCGGTACGCGTCCCATGACCTGTATGGACTGCTCTGCAATGCCGAAGTGTTCGAGTGCGACACGACAGCCAAGCTGATGCATTCGCCCGACAAAATCGCTTGCCTGGATAAGATTGCTTAGGGCCGAGCGTTCATTGATTTCGAGGACAACAGCGGACCCATCCAGCTCGTGCTCTTTCAGTTTCCCGCCAACCCAGTCGACGAAGCCGGGATCTGCCAGGCTGGCACCGGTGACTTTTATATAGAATGTTGCCTCATTATCCTCCCGGTATTGCTGTAACGTCTCGAATGCCCTGTTGATGACCCAGCGATCGACTTCGCCGGCCAGGCCGGTGCGCTCTGCGATTGATATGAACTGACCGGGCAGAATGACATTGCCGCCCGCATCCGTAATCCTCAGTAATATTTCGTATTGCTCTGACTTGTCGCCCTTGAGGTTGACGATTGGCTGGTAGACAAGATAGAAGCGTTCGTTATCGATGGTTTCCCTGATTATCAGGTCGCCATCCAGTTCCATGTCCGTTTCAAACGATTTATCGACCGCAGTACTGTGGGTGTGTACCTGGTTGCCGCCGGATGTCCTGGCGACCTCGCAGGCCATGTCGGCAAACGATATGATTTTCTGTGCGTCGGTCATATGCCGGTTTATTTCGCAGACACCAACACTGGCCGTCAGGTTGAATGTCCGTCCGCCGATCTCGGTCGTGTGAGCGGCAATACTTTCCTGTAGTTTCTGGCAGGTGGCTTTCAGTGACGCCATGTCCGTGTCCTGTTTCAGCAGGGCAAAGGAGTAGTCGCCGAAACGCGACAGCAGGTCTTTTCCGGTGATTTCCCGGGACAGCAGGTTGCCGATCTCGCACAGGATGAGATCGCTGGCAACAATGCCCGCTTCTTCACGGATAATCTTGAAATTATCGAGGGTCAGGTAAACGAGTGCGCGCTGGTTGTTGCCGCCACTGCCGACCTGGCCTTCGAGTATTTGCATGAAATATTGCCGGTTCCAGAGACCGGTCAGCATGTCCTGGCGGGAAAGTGATTTAATCTTCTTTTGCAGCGCGCTGTTATCACCGGAATTAACACGGATGATGATTTGCGTGCATGCTTCGCCGTCCATGGAGGCCGGTGAGAATTCCATCGTGCTGTTGAATGGTTCTCCCCCAGGGTTGATGCAATCGATGTCGAGTGAGTTCTGCTGTGAGCCGGGATTGTCGAGTTGCTTGAGAAACTCCCTGAATCTGTCGCGCTGGGTACTGATGATCATGTCGAGTACCGGCATGCCGTCGATATCATCACTGGTATCAATATCGAACAGGTCCAGGTATGGCCTGTTGGCATACACATGCATACCATCATGAATATATGCAATGGCATCACTGGAATTTTCGATCAGCGCATGGGCGCGTTTTTCGCTGGCCTGCAGGGTGTCGGTAAAGGTGGACAGGCTGGTTTTTAGCGCAATGATTTCAGCTTCGCGTTTGAATACCAGGGGCAGGTGATCGGGCCTGTTATAGGAAACCAGAGCGACGATTCCGGCCTTCCGTGCCTCAACCACGGCGTCCTCCGGCGCTTCTTCGCCGATGGCGATTACCGGGGAGGAGATTTCGAACTGCTCGAGTGTTGCTGCAATACGGGTTGCCTCCGGCAAATTTTCGCCGCTACCGACAATTACGATATCGGGTGTGTGTTCCGAAATCCGAGACTCGACTGCGGCCAGGTCGGCAGCGTAGCCAAGTTCGATGGCATGACCTGAATTTCTCAGTTCATTTGCGAGGGACTCGGCATCACCGATGCTTTCCTCAATGATGAGCAGGTGCAGGTTCTCATCCATTAACACGGGCTGACCTCGTAACAGTACTTCCCAAAACAGCCTGGAATCGCGGACACGGTGGACCGCCGGATTTCACAGGCTCCGACTAGAAAATTTTCGGCCAAACGGCGGAACTCTTGAATACACCCTATATATGTACGTCAGCTGTTGGTATCGTGGTGCAGGTATTTCCAGTGGGTTAATTTCCTGATAGCATGCAAGTAGCTGAAAGATTAGTGTTTAATAGCCAATAAATGACGTTTTGCGCGGAATACGCGCACGTGGAGAACCGTATGCATTCAATTACCGTCAGACCCGAGAGCAATGACGATATCCGTGCCATTGACGTGGTGCATATCAGTGCTTTCGGTGGTGAGGCCGAGGCGCACCTGGTCAGTACCCTGCGGGAATCCGCGAGTTATAACCGGGAACTGTCACTGGTCGCCGAACTGGGTGGGCGGATAGTCGGTCACGCCTTGCTTACCCGTGTGCCACTGCGCCGAAATGGTGAAGAAATACACGTGCTGGCGCTGGGGCCGATGTCCGTTGTGCCGTCGCAAAGCCACCGGGGTATCGGCTCGAAGCTGATTCAGGCCAGCATCATGCTGGCCAAAGAAAAGGGCTACGGGTCTATCGTGGTGCTGGGCCATCCCGAGTATTACAAGCGGTTCGGTTTCGTGCTGGCCCGGGATCTCGGCGTGAGCTGTAACCTGCCGGCTCCGGAAGATGCCCTGACGGTGATGGAAATCGTTGACGGCAACCTTGCCAATGGCGGGCACATCGAGTACCCGGAGCCGTTTGTCGCGCTGTACTAGAGTTTTATTACCTCGATCTGGATTGCGTCTTCATTCTCATCTTGCGGGCAAAAGTGGTACTGGGCAAAACGGCCGGTGTTTTCCAGCTGCCGTGTGAGAATGATTTCCCGGGTTTCATCATGAATTTCCAGGACTGAACTGCAGCCGCTACGGAATGGCAGGCACGGCAGGATCAGTGAATGTTCCTGTTCGATTGTCTTGATGCCGGGCAGCAGGATGCCCCGCATTTTGTTGATAGCGGCAATATGGTAACCCACGTCATCATTTCTCACATATGCCCACACGGCAATGGCGCCCGGTGACAGCATCTGTATACCGAGTTCGAGGCCGTGCGCCTGCTGGAACTTCATCCAGCGAATCACGCCGAGCTGCCAGTCATTGGTGTTGTGTTGTTCCTGGTCGATGATGGCAACCAGTTCACCGACACGCGCCGAGGAAGCCTCGCTATTATCCCAGAGCAGGCAATAACCGGCTGCACTCATGTCGGCAATTTTCCAGAACTCGACATTGGCGCCGCTGATCTCCGCGGCCGAGTAAGCGCCGCTGAGGACGTCAGCAGCGGGCCCGCCTGGCTGATTCACGGGGCGAGTGCCGCCGTGGCGCGTGCCTGCGTTGGTCCGGGTAGGGCGATCAAAGGTCGGGTCCTGCAACCAGGCGTTATCCATGATTATTTCTTCGGCATTTTCATCATGTGTCTGGGGTCCTGACACCAGCTGGTGGATGGTGTTCAGCCCCACCACCAGTTTGACCGGCAGGGTGGCCGCGGATGGATGGCGTGGGAAACGGCGTTTGGGCATGGCACCCCAGGCCAGGATCAGTTGCTGCAGCGTATCGCGGTTGCCGAAACCGGTATGGTTGCGCGTTTCATTTTCGAGTACTGCCCGCAGACGATCGGCAACTGCGGATGTGTCCAGTATGCGGGTATGGTGGATATCCCTGTCACTGTCGGTGTGCAGGTTGCGATAGCCCGGCGGGTCATCGGACTGTGTGTTTACCGAGAACAGGCCTCTCACTGTGCCTCTTTCAGGGTTAGTCAACTGGCAGAAACTGGCCCAGTCGATCAGTGCATTGTAGGCAAAATGTATTTCTTTCTGTCGCAGCCGGTAGGGGCAGGCGAGTGACAGCAGCAGTATCTGTTTATAAATTGTATCGATGTTACTGGTTTCGGGTGTTGTCAGGGTTGTGTCGGTAATCGACAGGCGATTAATGCTGCATTCCTCGGCCAGGGCGTACAGTGAATGGATGCTGCGCCACAGACCTTCAGGATATTGCAGGTAAATCTGGTAGTGGCAGAGAAGAACTTCGCTGAGGTATCGCAGGGAGCGGTGGATGGCGATGGACAGTGTCCTGTTCTGGGCCTCATTGTGTCCCAGGTCGTCGGCCATAATGCGGTAACCGGTGGCCATCCGGTTGCATAAATCGATTGCCTGCCTCGCATGCTCCTCATGGTGTGCCTGTAGCGGCAGCGGTTTCTCCAGAAAATCCTTTTTCAGTGCATCGATCACGCACATCACCGATGTCGACAGGATCTCCAGCGTCTCGTTCCTTTCGTCCGGTGAAATATCGAGATGATTGAGACTGTCAAGCACATCAACCAGCAGCTGCCGGGTTTTCTCCGTATCCAGTAGTGGCAGCCGGTCGACCCAGTCACGCAATGTGTCCGGGTGGGTGTCCATGCTGTTGAAATCGGGTTTTTTTCTTTCCGGTAGTTCCAGATCCATGCCTGTTTATCCTGTTTTCAAGCAGTATATTCAACCGGGCTGCGGCTGTCAGTGTATCTGTTCAAACCAGCAGTGTTTTGCCGGTCGCGCCCGGTTCTTCACGGACCAGCCGGGGTACGAGGTAGCCCGGCAAGCGACTACGCATGTCGGCATGCAGGCTGCGCGCACGCAAGTCATCCACCTCGAAATGTGCAGCGCCCTGTACCCGGTCGAGCTGGTGCAGGTAATACGGCAATACGCCGGCGGCAAACAGGCGTTCACTGAGCCGGACCAGCGTGTCCGTGTCGTCGTTGACGGCTTTCAGCAATACCGACTGGTTCAGCAGGGTGACACCGGCCTGTGCCAGTTGCCGCATGGCTATCATCACATGATCGTCAATCTCGTTGGGATGGTTGCAGTGGATGACCATGACAACGCGCTGTGGCCGGTTTGCAATCCATTCCAGCAGCCCGCTGTCGACGCGCTCCGGCAGGACAACGGGTGTGCGCGTATGGATACGCAGGGTATGCAGGTGAGCGATTTTATCCAGTTGACGGCTTAACTGCGCAAGACGCCTGTCGGTCAGTGACAGGGGGTC
>JAOULY010000005.1 GCA_029881775.1 Gammaproteobacteria bacterium | reverse complement strand
CTGTCCGTACCCGACATGGCCGCAACCATTTACCCGTGGCTACCGGTCCGCTGGCTGGCCAGCTACCGCTACGACAACGGCGACAAAGTCACTCGCATCACGCAACCCCTGCTCATCATCCACAGTCGCGGTGACGAAATCATTCCATTTGAGCAGGGTGAACGACTGTTCCGGCGGGCCAGTGAACCGAAACAGTTTCTCGAACTCCGCGGTCGTCACAATGACGGGTTTTATGTCAGCAGGGATGAGTACCTGGCGGCGCTGGGAGCGTTTCTGGAGAGAACAATAAAAGGGGACGGAGGGAATTGAATCCGGTTGGACTATTTATAGCCTCCATCCCGGTTTTCTCAGGTTTCTATCGCGACAGACTCTGCCTCCGCCATGTCCTTGATGGCTTCATCCAGGTCGATCTGGTCCGGGTTTTCCGTGCTTTGTTCGCGTAACAAGGCAACCAGTTCGGGTTGATCGATGACACGCTTGCCGCCCTTGCGGTCCCGGATGAGTGCGGCCCAGGGTACGAACTTGGTGGTAGGGAAGGGGTCGCCCGGTTCCGGCGAGATATCGATGTTGAGGCCTGAGATGTAGAACACGCATTTATTGCGAAAGCTCGGCGCATGCGCCACGGTCCGGAGTGTGCGGTCGAACTCGACCTGGGTATTGATCTGTGCAGCGGTCAGCAGCGGCCAGGGTGAGGTCACGATCCAGGGCATCGGGTAAACCAGGTTGTATTCCTGGTGGTTGGGGCCTTCAATGGTTTCATCGAGGTTGCGGCGGAAATAAAACATCTCCGGCCTGAGGTGCTTACCGATCGTAACGTGCTCGCCATCCTGGAGTTTTTCCGCCAGCTCTGACAGTTGCTCTTTCAGTGTTTCGCTCGCAAAAAAACTTTTCGCAGTGCTGTGCGTGTGCACGGGAACGAACTTTCCTTCTGCATCCGGCTTGACCAGGCATTTCAGCCTGAGAAACAGGCCTTCCTTGCGGCCGCTGCGCAGCAGTCCGTTGTCGATGCGCAGGCATAACTCACCTTTGCAGCGTTCGAGCAGAATATCGGATTGTGCATAGCGGTACTGACGCAGGTACCAGTTGGTGATGGCCGAGAGTTTTCCGCAACAGGCGCTGTTGTGGTTGTCGTTCGCATGTAAACGGTTATAGGTGCCGAAACTGTTGTTGCCAGGCTGAAAACCAACATGGCTGGCCTGAATGATTACCAGTCCCTCGCCATGCTCGGCGTAGGGTGCGTGCCGGTCTGTCGCCACCACGGCGCCGCCGCGGCCGTGGTTGAACGGGAATGTGCCGAAATGCTTGGTGAGTACAATAATCGGATAGCCCTGGTTTTCGTCGGAGCAAAACGCGCGCGAGGGCAATATCTTGCCCGGCTTGAAACCCAGTGACTTGACGAGATTGTACAAACGGGGCACGAAGCTGCTGTAGCGAAACGTCGTGCCATCGAGTCTGAAATTACTGACCAGTTCCTCGACATTGGCTGCGGATGTGAACATGTAAGCAACAACCCCCTGTAGTGGCAGGTACGATAAGCAAGTGCGTATGCCGTGAGTGAGCGTGTATTGGCCAGATGGCCAGGAAGCCACCTGACGTGAATGGTAGATGCGTTTTTTATAGTGCTACCTGATCCAGGTCAACAGTCTACGAATAATAACGGGGGGGGGCGGAGGTTTTAAATAAACCAGGCGGTACTAACCTGCGCACCGGATTATCCTGATATCTAACCGGCGGCAGGCATGCAATACCAGTGAGGTACTGTTGCATGTAGCAAGGCGATGCCGCGCCGATCGCGTGTCTATATTCCGGCCTGCCGTATCACGTTGTTCATCGAGCCGGAGAATTATCAATTCTATCCTGTTCTCTGGCGCGAGTTGTCCGTCCCGTTGATCCAGGGGATCAGAACATCAGGTTCATCATCAACATCATCACAACCAGGAACAGCACCGTCATAATGCCGCCTGCACGAATGAAGTCCTTCACCCGGTAACCGGCCGGTCCCATGATGAGTGCATTCACCTGGTGAGTCGGAAGCAGGAACGAGTTGGAGGTGGCAATGGCAACGGTCAGGGCAAACACGGCCGGATTGGCGCCGGCGCCGATGGCAATATTCACCGCCAGCGGCACCAGCAACACGGTCGCACCCACGTTGGACATGACCAGCGTGAAGAAGGTGGCCAGCCCGGCCACTGCCAGCTGTATCACCCATACAGGCATATGGCCCACTACCAGCAACACCTGCTCGGCAATCCACTTGGCCGTGCCGCTGGTTTCGACGGCCAGCCCCAGCGGGATCAGCGAGGCCAGCAGGAAAACGGTTTTCCAGCTCACCGCCTCATACGCTTCCTCGATACTCATGACGCCGGACAACACCATGCCGATGGCGCCACTTAACAGTGCAACCGACAGGCGGATATCGGTAAACAGGATCATGAACAGCGTCAGGCCGAAGAATAATGCGGCCCAGCCCACCTTGTGCGGACGCGATTCCTCGCGCGGGTACTCGGTGGTGACTACCAGGAAATTCCTGTCCTTTTCTATCCGTTGCAGGGCATCCCAGGCCGTGTGTACGACCAGCGTATCACCGGCCTGGAACGGTATATTGCGAATATCATCCCCTTCACGCAGGGTTTCGCCGTTCCGGTGCAAACCGATCATCGCCAGGCCATAGGTCTTGCGCATCCAGACATCGCGCGCAGTCTTGCCGATCAGGGTGGAGCCGGGCGGAATCACCACTTCCGCAATACCGGCCTTGGCTGGTGACAGGTCTTCGACAAAAGAACGCAGCTGGTGACGTTTTTTCAGGCCAAATACTTCAATAAATTTCGCCAGGTCGCGGGGATCCGCGACCACGCCCAGTACCATACCGGCCTGTATATCCACATCCCGCGCCAACGCGCCGGGACCAATGCGGTTGCCTTCGCCGGGACGCTTGGTTGCAATGACCCGCACCCGGTAGATCGATTCAATTTCATCCAGCTGGCGTCCAACCAGAATGCTGTCATCCTTCACCACCAGCTCGGACAGCGAATAATCGACGCCATAAATATCATGGAAATACTGCATCGGGTCAGCGCCGGTAGTGCTGCTTTCGCTTTTCGTGGCCGGCAAGACATAGCGGCCGGCCAGCACGAAATAGAGGATGCCTGTCGATACCAGCGCAATCCCGATGGGCGTCACCGAGAACAGGCCCCAGGTCTCCATTTTCTGTTCGGCGGGCAATGCCTTGTTGGAGGTCAGGATCAAATCGTTAAGCAGGATCAACGGGCTGGAGCCGACCATCGTCATGGTGCCGCCGAGGATCGCGGTAAATCCCATCGGCATTAGTAGCCGTGACATGGGCAGGCCGGAACGCGCCGAGATGCGCGAGACCACGGGCAGGAACAGGGCCGCGGCACCCACGTTTTGCATAAAGGAGGAAATCAGGCCGACGGTTGCCGAGACAATGGGAATGATGCGTTGCTCGGTAGAACTGCCGGTGTTCAGGATGCTGGCGGCCACCTTGCCCATGATGCCGGTCTTGTCGAGCCCGGCACCGATAACCATTACCGCGATAATGGACATAACCGCGTTGGAGGAGAAACCGTCGAACAGGTGCTTGTTATCCACCAGGCCCTGCGACAGTCCCATGGCCGGTGCCAGCAGCGAGGTCAGGCCCAGCAACACCATGATGCTGATGGCGGCGACATCCACGCTAACTACTTCAAAGGCGAACAAATATATAGTCAGAACCAGGATGCAGGTCACCCAGGCAATCTCGATGCTGGGGACCACGGTGGCCAGCCACAATGCGAGTGTCAGGAATATGCCGGCTAAAACAAGCTGTTTTATTGAGATTCTCCCGGGGCGAGTAAGGGTTTTTTCTTCATCTGCCGGCACGATCACAGCCCATTCTCCTAAGTAACTTGCAGTGTTTCTGACCGGTGCGGGCGCCCGTCTGTGGCGCGTGCGCAACGGGTCAGTGGCTCACGGCACCTCATGCCTGTAAAGAGCAAACAGGGGTGGGTGCAATGAGATAATCGCCACCGGACATTAAAAACTGCCAGAAAGCCCTTATAATGCGCCGCCCTTGAGTAGAATACAATAAGATTAATATATATTAATATACATATCCAGCATATAGAAATCTTCTGAAACTGGCCCGTCCGGCAATCCCGGGAGTTGTCACCATGCAGGCATGACCCGCCCGTTGTCCTGGACCGGCCAACGGACCGGGTTACACGCTGGAGCGGCCCCGTCGGCAAAAACCATAGCCGGGGACCGGCTGATGATTTACACCAAATGCCGGCCGGTTTTGGTATGCTCCCGCCTGTAGATACGGATCGGGAGGCTATGACTGACACCCGCATTCGGCGATCAAGAATATCACCAGCGAAACATTTTCCCGCCCAGGGACAGTGTTCGTGAGCAGGTCAATCTGCCTGCATCGACATTCTGTCATTCCACGCCAGCTAGCCCCGCAGTCCAACCAACCGGTAACTTTTTATGTCTGATGTCGCCGTAAAATTTCGCGACCTGAACCTGCCGCCCGCCCTGTTAAGCGTACTCGACGAGATTGGCTATGAAATCCCCACACCGATCCAGGCACGGGCGATTCCCTGTCTGCTCGATGGCATGGACCTGCTGGGGCATGCCCCGACCGGTACCGGAAAAACGGCCGCTTTTGCCTTGCCATTGCTCGCGCGCTTGGAAATGCACGAGAAGCATGTGCAGATCATGGTGCTGACACCCACCCGTGAACTGGCGATCCAGGTCGCCGAGGCGTTTCAGCGCTATGCATCGCACCTGAAAGGTTTTCACGTCCTGCCTGTCTATGGAGGGCAGGACTACACCGGCCAGATACGGCAACTCAGGCGCGGCGTTCACGTCGTGGTCGGCACCCCCGGGCGGATCATGGACCACATGCGCAAGGGCACGCTCAAGCTGGACAGGTTACAGGCGCTGGTGCTGGACGAAGCCGATGAAATGTTGCGCATGGGTTTCATCGATGATGTTGAATGGATCCTTGAGCAAACACCCGAGCGGCGCCAGATGGCCCTGTTTTCGGCGACTATGCCCAAACAGATTCAGCACATTGCCCAGCGCCATCTGCATGACCCGCAGGAAATCTCCATCAAGTCAAAGACTGCGACCGCTGCCACTATTCGCCAGCGTTACTGGCTGGTCAGTGGCTTCCACAAGCTGGACGCATTAACGCGCATACTCGAAGTCGAGCCGTTTGATGCCATGCTCATGTTTGTCCGCACCAAGGTAGCGACCGTTGAACTGGCCGAGCGGCTGGAAGCACGCGGTTATGCCGCGGCCGCCCTGAATGGCGACATGCCGCAAAAACAGCGCGAGCAAATGATTGACCGGCTCAAGAAGGGAACACTGGATATCCTTGTTGCCACCGATGTCGCCGCACGCGGCCTCGACGTGGACCGCATCAGTCATGTGGTGAACTACGACATCCCTTACGATACCGAAGCCTACATCCATCGGATCGGGCGCACCGGGCGTGCCGGTCGCCAGGGTGATGCCATCCTGTTTGTCGCTCCCCGGGAACGCCGTATGCTGGGCGCGATCGAAAAGGCCACCCGGCAGAAGATTGAATTGCTGAAACTGCCGTCAACCGAAGTCGTCAACAACAAGCGTATTGCCGATTTCAAACAGGCCATCAGCGACACCCTCGCTGCCGGCGAGCTGGAATTCATGCAGGGCCTGCTGGAGCAGTATCAGCAGGAACATGACATACCTGCACTGGAAATTGCCGCCGCGCTGGCAAAAATGTCGATGGGTGACAAAACCCTGTTACTGAAGCCGGGCAAGGAAAGGCCGGCCGGCAAAGAACCGCAGCCGAACGCCGCGCCACGAACGGAAAAAACACGGCGTGTGCGTCCGGACAAGGCGGATGCCCGCCCGGCCCGCGGCAAGCCACCTGAAGGCATGCTGCGCTATCGCGTGGAAGTCGGTCATCAGCACAGCGTCAAGCCCGGCAATATTGTCGGCGCCATTGCCAACGAGGCGGGCCTGGATGCCGGGAACATCGGTCGCATCGATATCCAGAATGATCACAGCCTGGTGGACCTGCCCACCGGTATGCCGAAGGAGGTGTTTCATGACCTGAGGAAAGCGCGCGTCTGCGGTCAACGCCTGGACATTTCGCTGCTGGATGGCAGTGAGCGGGGAAGTACAGCCGGGGCCATGAAACCGACCGGCAAGAGAAAACCGGCAGGTAAAAACAAGACGCCGGCCGGGAAAAACAAGCCTGTCCGCAAGAAGGGTGCTACGGGGAAAAAGAAAACCGCACGCAAGGCGAAGAAGAACAAGCGCGACTGATCATCCAGTGCATGGAACGTGTCGGGCCGGCCCCTGGGAAGCTGTTTATATAATTGATAATCTCGTGAATTATTCGTTACCTTGAGCGCTTGACCGGCCCGCTTGCTGCGCGCGCAGCAAGCGCGAAGGACTATCGGGGACAGGCTTGATTGATTTTCCGGTGGAATATCCAATAATTGACTACTGAACCCGGTGAACCAGCTGTGTGGATTGTTCTGATTTGTCCGGGTTATGCTTTTTGTATGTGCTCGAACAACAATCTGGAGGCATCACTTCATGAACTCTGTAATTAAACTTCTCGGATTTGCATTACTGGCTGTTTCATTTAATGGCCACGCCTCCGATCTTGCCAAGGAAAAACGCTGGGCTGAACAGGTCGTCGACAGCATCATGGATGGTGAAGCCGTCATGCTGGACGACGGCAACAGCGAGTTCCTGGGTATTTACACTGCGGCCGCTGAAGACAAGGGTCGCGCCGTCATTGTGATGCATGGCACCGGCATACATCCCGACTGGCAACAGGTTATTCAGCCGCTGCGTGTCGGTCTCACAGAACATGACTGGCATACGCTGGCAATCCAGATGCCGATTCTTCACAACGAAGCAGAGTACATTGAGTATGCGCCGCTTTACGACGAAGTCGCGCCACGCATAGAAGCGGCGATTAAATATCTTAAAGACAATGGTGCAAAAAGCATTGTGCTGGTGGGCCATAGCCAGGGCGCATCCATGCCGGCCTATTCTCTCTCGAAAAACAGCCATGATGTGACCGGTTTTGTTGCTATCGGCATGGGGGTATACGCGGAAGACGAACGCATGAACCCGATCAATGCCCTCGTGAAAATATCGATACCCGTGCTTGATCTGTTTGGTTCGGAAGACCTGGAAGCCGTCATGTCGAGTATTGACGAGCGGGCAGCTGCAGCGAAGAAGGCGGGCAACACGGATTACACCCAGGTAAAAGTGCCGGGTGCGAACCACATGTTTGATGGCAAGAGTGATGCGCTTGTTGAAGCGGTTGCCGCCTGGCTGGAAAAGTTGCCTGCGATGTAATAAAAACCGGGACCTGACCCCTGCTTGTCATTTCCTGGTTACCGGGACATAACCATATTTAGTAACTGAATGTAGTCGGGCAAGCCAATTATTCCATCCGGGGCGCCGACCGGGTGCAGGTCAACGTGCGCAAGGTCCGCGTTGGTCGGGACTTTCAGTCCAAGCACGAACTGGAGGCACACCAGCAGGTCGGCGGCATTCAGCTGCGAGTCAGGTGCACCCCAGGGCGCGACATCGCCGTCTTCGTAGTTGTAATCCAGCGGTATCGGGTCGACGTTGTCCGCGTAGGCATCCGCGTCGGTATTGCTGGACAGGGGATTGATATCAAAAGCCGGGTCGTATGCCGGGTTGCCATCATAGTTAACTTCGTCGAAGTCACTGATGCCGTCACCGTCGGTATCGGCGTTGAACGGGTCGGTATCGGTCAGCGGGTCGTATGCCGGGTTGCCGTCGAAGTTCATTTCCTCAACGTCAGTCAGTCCGTCGTTGTCGTCATCGTTGTCGCAGACATCACCCTCGGTATCGCCGTCATTATTTTCCTGCAGGGGATTCGCGATGTTCGGGCAGTTATCAGCGGAGTCCGCTATGCCGTCACCGTCAGCATCCGGCAGGGTCCAGGTTGTTGTCTCCATAACATGCGGCGCGGCCATGCCGGTATTGAGCCAGGCGTCGAGTATGTTTGTGCCCTCGTTGGCGAGAAAACCGACGCTGCCGTTGTTGGCGTGATCCAGGAACTGGATGTACTCCCAGCTAGTCGGCTGGTACATCAGGCTGATATCCGCCGTCACCGCACCGGCCGGCGGGTTCAGGGCGAAATCATCCCAATAGTTGAAGACGCCACCGGCGCCGGGGTTGCCGTATTGCGTGGCAGGCACCGGCAGGATGGAGCGTGTCAGCCCTTCGTCGTAGTCCATACCGTAGGGAGGGATGCGGTTGTCCTTGACCACCTTGTTGTTCAGCACGAAGTGGAATGTTTCGTGATACTCGCCCGGGTTGAGGGCGGCAATATCGCCGACCGTGTGCGTGACCGCGCCAGTGACGCGGTCGTAGGCGACCGGCACGCTCGCGTAACTCGCCGACAGGGAGATGAGCCTGGCAGCCCACTCCTGGGTAATGGCGCCGTGCGCTTCGTAGACCTTCGAGTTCGGGTCATTCAGATTCAGCAGGGTGTCGACTGCATCGTTCTGATCGACACTCCCGTCGCCGTTGACATCAAAGCTTACTGTTAGCGGGCCATAGGCCCCGTCTTCACGAAGTGTGCTGCCACCGCCGTCCTTCCAGACGATGTTCAGCCACATGCGTCTGCCCTCCGGGTAACCGGAGATCAGTTTGTGGCCGGTAAGGTTCACGATACGCAGCGTGTTGCCGGTCACCGAAAGCGAGGCGGCGTTCTCGAGATTGTTGCGCGCACGCAGGGCGCCCGCATTCATGCCGGTGATCTCGGCGGTACTCAGGCCGCTACCCAGCAGCAGGGTGCCATTGCTGTCCATGTATTGCATGACCTGCGGCATCCAGTAGTTGCCGCCGGTCAGGTCATGCATGGGCTGGTCGGTGCGCAGCGGCACGCCGCTCTTGTTACAGCCGAGCGCGGTCGTTGCCGGCATGTGGCAGGTCTGGCAACTGAAGTAGCGGCTTGTGCCGTCGGCGTAATTGCCGCCGGTGCCGGCAACGACCGCCGCATTACGCGCCGCCTGGATGGACCCAGCCTGCAGGTCCGCCGGCAGGGTCGCATAGTCGGAAACCAGCGTCTGCGAGAGCAGGCTCGCCTTGTACTCGCTGAAGGTGCGCTCGACCACGCCATATTTATAGGGTGGATTATTGAAGGCCGCCTTGTTCGCTATGTTGCGCGGATTCGTGGGCGTGTCCAGTTGACCGTCGAAGGTGCCGGGGGCCAGCGGCTGCTGTGCGCCGTTGTTTGGCGCCAGGTCGCCGACGACCGGGTTTGACACGTCATGGCATGAACCGCAGAAATCGACCGAGCGATGAAACTGTGATTGCTGCCACTGGTGCTTTGGTACGGCATCGGAATAGGGACCAAGTTTGGCGCTGCTGCCTGACAGGGAGAGCTGCGCGCTGCCATAGTAGCCCTCGGCCGGAGAGCCGCCGTCGTTGGCGACAAATGGCGGGTTCTGGATGCCCGCGTGTTCGGAGTTGTCGGGATTGGTCATCTTGTGGCAGACATCGCAGCCGACACCGTCGGCAGCTTCGGCATGGGTCAGCGCCGAGGCATCGGTCGGTGTTGAGTGCCCCGCCTGCCAGCCGGCCATGGTGTGACAGCGAATACAAAGATCACCAGACCCGTCGAAATCCTGTTCCGCAATCGCCACCGTTGCCCAGAAGAGCGGGTCGCGCCCGGCATGCGACATCATGCTGCCACGCCAGTCGTGTGCGATATTCACCACCGGGCTCGTTGCCTGGTGGCAGTTATCGCATTTGTCCACTGATTCGAGATTGCCGGCCTCGCCCGGCTGGCTGCCCGGCATCTGAACTTCGACAGGCACCGTCGTCGCGGCCCATGCCGGTACGGCCAGGCTCATCAAGGCGCACAGCACCAGCGTGTGAAAGCTGTTCTGAAGAACAGCAGGCATGCAGCAAATGGACCAGCCTGAAGCAACTGGCTGTGTGCCCTGGAAGCGCATTGAACAGGCCCCGTCACGTGGTTTTTATCGATTTTGGATAATAAATACCAGATTTGCCTGCAACGCTTTTTGATGCGGGTCAATTAAAAACAACACACTCTAAAGCAGGGCTCAGATCACCGCCTTTCCACACGCCGGTCGATGTCAGAGACCGCCCCCTGTTTTGTTTGCCGGGCAGGAATTGCTGCTCCTGTTAATCAATCAGTACCGATTTACTCGGGCCGGCAGGCTCAAGCGTGCTTGGCCATGCATTAATCGGCCTGGGCGGGCGGGATGCGGCCAAGGCGGTCGCAGACAGATGGGCGGCAAAAATTAACTCGTAATACGATTTACAGCATCGAGGGGACGGGGGCGTTTAACTTTATTCCCTCCGTCCCTTTTTTAATTCCCTTGCTTGATGGCCGTGAATGCGGGGGTGCCTCGAAGCCCGATATACCCTAATATCAGGTAAATTCTATTCTATCCCTCCCACCCCGAGAAGCAGCGCGGATGAACAAGCTTGAGCAGTTAAAGAAGATGACAACCGTGGTTGCCGATACCGGTGATATCGATGCCATCGGTACCTATACACCGACGGATGCGACGACCAATCCTTCGCTGTTATTGAAGGCGGCCCAGATGCCCTCCTATGAGCATCTGTTACAGGATGCAATTGACTACGCCATGGCGCGCAGTGAGCAGATGGAAACCCGCGCACCTGACATGATGGACAAGCTGGCGGTGAACTTCGGGGCCGAGATACTCAACATCATCCCGGGGCGCGTCTCAACCGAGGTTGATGCCCGTCTGTCGTTCGATGCCGAAGCGACTGTTACCCGGGCGGAAAGCCTGATGAAGCTGTACGAAAAAGCCGGGGTTGATGCTTCAAGGGTACTCATCAAGGTGGCCTCTACCTGGGAAGGCATACAGGCCGCCGGCATGCTTGAGCAGCGTGGCATCCACTGTAACCTGACCCTGATGTTCAGCCTGGCACAGGCCGTCGCTGCGGCCGAGGCCGGCGTTACCCTGATCTCGCCTTTTGTGGGGCGCATCATGGACTGGTACAAGCAGTCAGAAGGTGTCGATGGTTACGCGGCTGCGGATGATCCGGGTGTTCTGTCGGTTACCCAGATATACAACTACTATAAACATCACGGTTATTCGACGGTCGTCATGGGTGCGAGCTTTCGCAACGTCGGTGAAATCCTGGAACTGGCGGGTTGCGACCTCCTGACGATCTCTCCTGGACTGATGGAAGAACTGCGTGGCATGGAGGGGGACGTGGCGCGACGCCTCGACCCGGAGCAGGCCAGGGGTATGGAGATAGAAAAATTGCCGATGCACGAGTCGGCATTTCGCTGGATGATGAACGAAGACCCAATGGCAACCGAGAAGCTGGCGGAGGGTATACGAAATTTTGCCAGGGACGCACTGAAACTCGAGGCGTTTGCCTGCAGTCAGTGTGGGGATCACGCCTGATATAAAACCGGGGGAAGATCCCGATGGAGGGATTAGCTCGGACCTCATCAACCAGTTAAATTGAATAATAATTACATTGAATAGCTGTCGAGTTAAGCGCTTATATAAACCATTTCACCCGCGATACAGCGCAAATACCATGTATAAAGGAAACGGATCCATTTCTCATTAATTGTTGTATTCGCCACCATTTTCTGCAGGATGCGGAGACAGGAAGTCAGCAGAACTCGCCATCGGCTGAAAACCAATCGAGTCTGATCCTGTGCACCGTCGCCCGGGTGATGTGCTTACCGCTTGAATTACGGGAATTCACACATAATTAATGACCGAATATGAAATTAACAGGAGCGGTCCTATGATTTTCAGGCAGCTGTTCGAGCCCGACTCCAGTACCTTCACTTACCTGGTCGCCTGCCCCGACACCGGCAAGGCGGCGCTGGTCGACCCGGTGCTGGATACAGTGCAGCGCGATCTGTCGATGCTGCAGGAGATGGGCCTGGAGCTTGATTACACCATCGATACCCATGTCCATGCCGACCACCTCACGGGTGCGCGGCGCCTGCGGGAGCTTGCCGGCAGCCGCGTGGCGTATCCGGCCATCGATGAGCTGCCGTGTGCCGATATCGGTATTCGTGAAGGCGAGGTCTTTCGTATCGGCCGGCTCGAGCTGTATCCGCTGTTCACGCCCGGCCATACCAGCCACCATCATGCCTACCTCATCGATAACGGTACACAGCAGATGCTGTTCAGCGGTGATGCACTGTTGATCGACGCCTGCGGCCGCACCGATTTCCAGTCCGGCGATGCCGCGACCCTGTATAGAAGCATCCAGGAGAAGTTCTTTACCCTGCCGGATGCAACTCTGGTCTACCCCTGTCACGATTACGAGGGTCGTTTCGTATCCAGTATTGCCCAGGAAAAGGCGCGTAACCCGCGCCTGGGTGGGGGCAAGACGCTGGAGGAATTCGTGGCGATCATGGATAAGCTGGATTTGCCTTATCCGCGCAAGATCGACTTCGCCGTGCCCGGCAATGAACGCTGCGGTGAATGCCCTGACAACGTGCCCGAGCAGTACCGGGCGGCGTGTGAGCAACGCGACCAGGGCTAACGATCAATGGAGTCTGGCTCGATTGACTCGTCGAATATTTTTTTATCAATGGTGCCTGGTCCCATTGATTCTATAATAGGCGTTCAATGTCCCCCGATACCTCCGAGAACACTTCCGGGCGTGAACGTCTGCTGCTGATCGATGCGCTGCGTGGCAGCGCCATCGTGTTGATGGTTTTATATCATTTCTGTTTTGACCTCGCGCATTTCGGGCTGGTTGCTTTTGATTTCTATCATGACAGTTTCTGGCTGCACACGCGCACCCTGATTCTCGGTTCGTTTCTGTTGCTGGTGGGCGTGAGCCTGGTGCTGGCCGTGCGCAAGCGGCTGGATGTCCGTCGTTACCTGCAGAGGTTGGTCGCTATCGTGGCTGCGGCCCTGCTGGTCAGCGCGGTGACCTGGTGGCAGTTTGCGGAACGCCTGGTATTTTTCGGCGTACTGCACTTCATAGCGCTGGCAAGCATCCTTGGCCTGTTGTTCGTGCGTGCCGGCCGCTTCAACCTGGTGGCCGGCGTGGCGCTGATCGTCATCGGCAACTATTACCAGTTCGCCTGGTTCGATGAACCCGGCTGGCGCTGGATCGGCCTGATGACGCACAAGCCGCTGACCGTGGACTATGTGCCGCTGTTGCCCTGGTTCGGCGTGGTGTTGCTGGGGATGGGCGTGGCCCCGGCGCTGCAACGGCTGGCGCGCGGCCTGCGGTCGAGCCGTCAACCGCTGGCCTGGCTGGCGGCCGCCGGCCGCCACAGTCTGCTGATCTACCTGCTGCATCAGCCGCTGTTGATGGGCGCTGTTGCCTTGTATGTGAAATTCAGCCAGTCCTGACCCGGATTACTGCTTGCTGTTGTCACCCTTTTGGCCGGCGCCGCGTTAACACTGACTGAGGACAAATTTCGAGCAAAAGGAGTACCTTATGAATGCAAAGAACACAGTAAAGACGGTTGTCGCAGCGCTTTTTGCCGTCTCACTCGGTATGTCCGGTGCGGCGCTGGCCGGCGACAGGCACCATGGTGGATACGGGCACGGTTACGATGGTGGTCACGGTTACAGCCAACATCGCGGCCATGGTCGTGGTCACGGTTACGATCGTCACCGCAGCCATCGCGGTCATGGCCGCGGGCATGGCCATCATTACGGTTATCGTGGACACCCGAAAAGATACTACCGGGATAGCCACGACGACCTGCTGATCGGCCTGTTGCTGGGCGGATTCGCCGGTTATGCGCTTAATGACGGTCATCACCACTAGCAAATAACGCAGCTGGAACTGAAGGGGGCGGGGGTTTGTTATTCCCTCCGCCCCCTTTGCATTTGCCGTGGCGGGAAGCTGCGGGAACGAGGGGATCGCAAGCCTGGTGCAATTTGATCAATATATTTTGACCTGTTTGCGTTATATTGAAATCAATCCGTTTGATGTCGGGATGGCGGCCAAATTCGCATAAGTGCTTCCGTCCATTTCTGGAGTTTTCCTTGACTACCTGTGTCGCTATTCATCACCAGACGGAGTACCGCTTTGACCGGCTGGCCTGGCTGGGTCCGCACATCTTGCGCCTGCGGCCAACAGCGCACTGCCGGACGCCGATCCATTCCTATTCACTGAAAATCCAGCCGGAAGCACATTTTATCAACTGGCAGCAGGATCCGTTCGGTAATTTTCAGGCACGCGTGGTGTTCACGGAGAAGACGCGCCTGTTGCGTATCGACGTTGACATGGTTGTGGAGATGGCGGTCATCAACCCGTTTGACTTTTTTATCGAGGATAGTGCCGTCCACTGGCCCTTTGAATACGAGGCAGCATTGCGCCGTGACCTGACGCCTTACCTGGAGTGCGAGGAGGCCGGCCCGCACCTGCGCGAGTGGCTGGCCGGTGTGCCGCGTGAACGGGTGAATACCATTGACTTCCTGGTCCGGCTCAATAGTCGCTTGCCTCGGGAGTTTAAACATCTCGTGCGCATGGAGTCAGGGGTGCAGGGTTGTGAGGAGACACTGGAAAAGGCCCAGGGCTCATGCCGCGATACGGCCTGGTTGATGGTGCAGGTCCTGCGCCATCTCGGCATTGCCGCACGTTTTGTTTCCGGTTACCTGATACAGCTGGTAGCGGACGAAACGCCTGTCGATGGGCCGCCCGGTCCGCAAGAGGATGTCACTGACCTGCACGCATGGGTGGAAGTTTACCTGCCCGGGGCCGGCTGGGTCGGTATTGATACGACCTCGGGCATGTTCGCCGGTGAGGGGCATATACCGCTGTTCTGTACCCCCGATGCCACCAGTGCCGCACCGGTGAGCGGTAGCGGTGATGCCTGCGAAACCGAATTGTATTTTCACAATCGCATTACCCGTCTCGACCAGGATCAGTGCGATAGCAAACCCTGAAGTGAGGTATTATGGCTGGCCGGCCGGGAAAGTAATTGTCGCGCCGGGACCGGGGCGGGCAGCAATAACCGTCCGGGGCAGTGAACCTGCGCTTGCAACAGCATTGTCAGGATTTTCGTCCAGCACATCATGGACTTGGCGCGTGCTGCAAACATCTGTTGACGGCGGTCGGCCGCACTTCCTACCATAATACTTATAGGCGGCACTGGCCGCGCGAAGGTAGTAGTTATGACATATTGTGTTGCCGTTCGAGTCGATGAGGGCCTGGTGTTCGCCTCGGATTCACGCACCAATGCCGGTGCTGACCACATCAGTACCTACAGCAAAATGTTCACCTTTGGCCGCCAAGGTGACCGCGCCTTCGTGGTGCTCACGGCCGGTAATCTTGCAACTACGCAATCGGTTATCGCCACGATCAAGCGCGATATCCGTTCTAACACCGGAACCAGCCTGATGACGGTGGAGACCATGACCGAGGCTGCCGACTACATCGGAGGGCTGAGTGCGGCCCAGCAACAGAAGCACAGCACGGCCGTTGCCGGCAGTGCTTTTGATGCCAGCGCCAGTTTTATCCTTGGCGGCCAGATCAGTGGCAGTTCACCGCGCGTCTACATGATTTATCCGGAGGGTAATTTCATCAAGGCCACCACGGAGAGTCCGTTCCTGCAGATCGGTGAAATCAAGTATGGCAAGCCGATCCTGGACCGGATCATTACGCGCAAGACCTCACTTGACGAAGCGGCTTTGGCTGCGCTGGTGTCTATGGATTCGACCATGCGCTCTAATGCAACGGTGGGGCCGCCGATCGACGTGCTGATTTACCAGAAAGACAGCTTCAACCTGGAACGCCATTACATTCTGCAGACCGATGATCCCTACCTGTTGGAAATCAAGGCGGCCTGGGATGAGAAGATCAAGGAAGCATTTGCCGAACTCAGGCACATTACGCGCAACGAACCACCGTCCGTAGGCGCTGATGCATGACCGGGGTTTGGCGGCAAACGTGTCGCTGACGTAGTTAAACCGCCTCGTCCAGTTCGAGCGAGAACCAGGTGGTGGATATCTGCTGATGCAGATTGCCGAATTCCAGCTGCAGCTGGTCGATGAATTCGTGCAGGCCTTCAGCGTGTAATTTATTCACATTGGCTTCCGCAACCAGGCGCTGCAGGCGCAATGCCGCGCGCAGGGGTTCATCGCTATGCGGCAGTTTATGTTCCAGGCAGGAGGCGATCTCGCCAAGCGTGTGTGCGACGGCGCGTGGAAAATCGGTGTCCTGCAGCAGGAATGCCAGCACCTGGCTGGCCTGTACCCGGCGACGTACATATTGACGGTACATCTGGTGTGCACTCAGCGAACGCAATACGTATGTCCACAGGCGATTTTCCAGGCGTTCCAGTTGTACCCCGGGTGCGATCAGCGTGGCAGAGCCGACATCGAGTATGCGTGTGGTCATATCGGCGCGTTCCAGGTTACGTCCCACGCGTATGAATTGATACGCTGCGCCGTGGCTCATCGTGCCGGCCAACAGCCCGGTGATCTGCTGGGTGCGCATGACGACTTCCGAGAGGAACTCGTAGCGGTCCTTGAGGAGCATCTTGCCGGTAAGTTCTTTCCGGGCAAAAAGGTACAGTTCGTTGACGTGTTCCCAGCCTTCGCTGGGCACCAGGTCACGGGTCGTGCGTATGTTTTCACGTGCCATCGTCAGGCTGGTGAGCAGCGATCCCTGGTTGTCAGTGTCGCTAAGCATGAACCTGATGACATTGCGCTTGCCGGACGTACGGTAGTGGCTGTCGAAGAATGCCTGCGCGCCACTGATGTCCACCAGCTGGTGCCAGTTGAGACCGACCCCGTTGGGCAGGTCCAGCATTAAATTGGAATACACCTTGACCAGGCGTGCAGTGTTTTCGGCGCGCTCCAGGTAGCGTGCTGTCCAGTAAAGTCGTTCTGCTACGCGTGACAACATCTCATTTGCCTCCCGTTTCCACGATCCAGGTGTCCTTGCTGCCGCCACCCTGCGATGAATTGACCACCAGCGAACCCTTGCGCAATGCTACCCGCGTCAATCCGCCTGACGTTACATAGGTGCGATCCGACTGCAGGATAAATGGCCGCAGATCAAGGTGACGCGGTTCCACTTTCTGTCCGCAGATGGTCGGTGCGGTCGACAGTTTGAGTGTTGGCTGGCCGATGTAATTGCGCGGGTTACGCTTGATCAGGTTGGCGAACTTGTTGCGCTCGGCGGCGCTCGCGTGCGGGCCCACCAGCATACCGTAGCCGCCCGATTCATTGGCTGGCTTGACCACCAGCTTGTTCAGGTTGGCGAGCACGTAGTCGCGCTGTTTCTTGTCGTCGCAGCGATAGGACGGAACATTGGGAATGATCGGGTCCTGGTCCAGGTAGTATTTTATGATTTCTGGCACGTAGCTATAGACCAGTTTGTCATCCGCGACACCGGCGCCGGGTGCATTCGCCAGTGCGACGTTGCCTGCACGCCAGGCGCGCAGCAATCCGCGTACACCCAGCACCGAGTCATCATTGAAGGCTTCGGGATCGAGAAATTCGTCGTTGACGCGCCGGTAGATGACATCGACGCGCTGCAGGCCATCGATGGTTTTCATATATACGCAGTTGTCGTCACAGACCACCAGATCGCTGCCCTCCACCAGTTCGGTGCCCATCTGCTGGGCCAGGAACGAGTGTTCGAAATAGGCCGAGTTATAGATGCCGGGCGTCATCACCACGATCTCGGGATAGTCCAGCGGTCGCGGCGAGAGCGAGGCCAGCATATCGAACAGGTGCGCGGGATAGTCATCCACCGGCAGGATGCGGTGTTTGCTGAACAGTTCGGGAAATACCCGTTTGGTGATGCTGCGGTTCTCGATCATGTAGGAAACACCGGAGGGTACGCGCAGGTTGTCTTCGAGCACATAGACGGTGCCATCTCCGTCGCGCACCAGGTCGGAACCGCAAATGTGGGCCCAGACGTTATAGCGTGGAGTGGCGCCGATACACTGTGGCATGAAGCTTTTCGAGCCGCTGATCAGTTTTTTCGGCACAATGCCATCTTTGATTATTTTCTGGTCATTGTAGAGGTCATGGATGAACATATTGAGCGCCGTCATGCGTTGCTCCAGTCCTTCCTCGATATGTGACCATTCCTTTTGCGGGATGATGCGCGGGATGATGTCGAATGGCCAGGTGCGGTCGATATTTGTGCCCTCGCTGTAGACCGTAAACGTCACGCCCATTTCGGCGATAGCCAGGTCAGCCGCGTGCTGGCGGCGTCCCAGCTGTTTGGCGGTGAGCTTTTGCAGGTACGTCGCAATGGCGCGCGCAGCTCGCCGCGGATGACCGGGCGAACTGATCATCTCGTCATAGAGTTCGCCCGGGTCATAGCTGTTCCAGTCAATTTCCATACATCCGGCTCCGGTCCTGTTTTATCCAGACCTGTCGCTTTTCCTTCAAGGAAAAGTGCCCAGGCAGAGGTTCAATCGAAGTGTATGGCCGCACCAGTTGCACTTGCAAACTGATTCAATGAAGTCAGATTACATTCATCGATTCTTTTCGTGATCAATTCGTGATTTCCGGGTGATATCCGCGTGATGGTGCCTGGTGACAATGGACTCCCGATAACGGAATGGAAACTGGAGAGTTCAGCTATGAAAGCTTTGAAAATACCGGCTACTGCATGCCTGGTGGGCGCGGCCATGATGATGACCGTTGCTGCCTACGCAAAAGACCGTGACACCGGGCGTGGTACCGGCCCGGTCGTATTCGTGACTTCACAGGGGCTGTATTACGACTCGATTGTCGTTGCTGACCCGTTGCCAGCACAAGGCAGGTTCCAGCAATTGATA
>JAOULY010000181.1 GCA_029881775.1 Gammaproteobacteria bacterium | reverse complement strand
TCCTAAGCGCTAGGTCGGACGTTCGAATCGTCTCCGGGGCACCAAATCATTACCACCCAGACTATCAGACGGTTCGAACGTCCGACGTATCAATTGGCCGTTCGACAAGTGGCATCAGCCACTTGAATGTTGCCGCAGGCAACAACCCCGAGGCGCATGAAGATGCGCTGAGTAAAAATGGCCGAGTAATCGTCTCCGGGGCACCAAATCATTACCACCCGGATTATCAGACGGTTCGAACGTCTGCAGACAGTTCAAGACTTCCGGCGCGCAGCAATTACATTCTGCAGCTGACCGATGCGGGTCAGCACCCTGCTGAGCTGACTGATATCACTGATTTCAAGCGTAAGGTTCATACGGGCGATGCCATCACTCGCATCCGTTTGAGTATTGGCGCCGGTCAGGTTGATCTTTTCATTGGCCAGCAACGAGGTGATATCGCGTAATAGCCCGGCCCGATCGTAGGCCTCGACCAGGATATCGACCTGGTAGCCGGCATCACCGGGCTCCCCCCAATCAACTTCAATAAGCCGGTCGCGGTCTTCATCCTGCAGTCGCAGGACATTGCCGCAGTCCTGGCGGTGAATGGTGACACCACGCCCGCGCGTGATATAGCCGATAATCGGATCATTCGGCACCGGTCGGCAACAACGAGCCGTGGTTGTCATCAGGTTACCGACTCCCTGGATATCGAACCCGCCATCACTGGACGATTGCTTGCGCCTTTTTGTGCGCGGCGGTTTCGGTTTCAGCGCATCTTCATGCGGAGCAAGTTCGCCGAGTGAATGCGCCAGCTGTCCAGTGGTTATTTCACCACTGCCGAGGGCCACCAGGAATTCCTCGACCTGTCGCCCCCTGAAACGTTCAGCAATTTTTTCAACCGGGATATCCGAGATGCCGACCCGGTTGAGTTCGCGGTCAAGCATCGTTCGACCTGCGCTTAAATTGAGTTCGTGGTCCTGTCGCTTGAACCAGGCACGCACACGCGCACGGGCACGCGATGTGTGCAGGTAACCCAGGTGGCTGTTCAGCCAGTCACGACTGGGCCGACTCTGGCGGGTAGTAAGAATCTCCACCTGCTCACCGTTCTGCAAGGGATATGTCAGTGTCACTATGCGCCCGTTTACCTTGGCACCCCGACAGCGATGCCCGACCTCGGTATGTACCGCATACGCGAAATCCAGTGGTGTGGCACCCTGCGGCAGGTCAATTATTCTGCCCTGTGGCGTCAGCACATAGACGCGGTCCTGGAATGCCTCGGACTTGAACCGGTCAACAAAGTCATCTGCCGAGTGCTCCTCTTCGCGCCACTCCAGTAACTGGCGCAACCAGGCAATCTTCTCTTCGTAACCGGCGTCGCTGCCACCGCCTTCCTTGTAACGCCAGTGCGCGGCCACACCCAGTTCCGCATGCCGGTGCATTTCATGTGTCCGGATCTGCACCTCGAGATTCAGACCATCGGGTCCGACGACAGCCGTATGCAGCGAGCGATAGAGGTTTTCCTTCGGATTGGCGATGTAGTCGTCAAACTCTTTCGGGATATGACGCCACAGACCGTGGACCAGGCCGAGCGCCGCGTAGCAATCCTTTTCTTCATCTACCAGGATACGAATGGCGTGCATGTCGAAAATCTGCTCGAAGCTGAGCCGTTTGCGCTGCATTTTTCGCCAGATACTGTAGATATGCTTCGACCGCCCGGTGACGGTTGCCTTGATGCCGGCCGCCGCCAGTTCCCGGTCGAGCATGGCGATGACGCGGGCAATGTACGCCTCGCGTTCCGTGCGCGTCCCGGCCAGCTGTCGAGCGATCGACTGGTAGGCCTCCGGCTCCAGGTAACGCAACGACAGGTCTTCCAGTTCCCACTTGATTTGCCAGATGCCGAGCCGATTGGCGAGCGGCGCGTAAATATCCAGCGTCTCGCGCGCGATGCGTATTTGCCGTTCCGCGTCAAGATGATGCAATGTGCGCATATTGTGCAGGCGATCGGCAAGCTTGATCAGGACAACGCGAACATCTTCCGCCATGGCAAGCAACAGCTTGCGCAGACTTTCCGCCTGGTCGGATTGTTTACTGTCCGCGGACTCCAGCTGGTGGAACTCGCCAATGCGTTCCATCTTGGTGACACCGTCGACCATGCGCGCAATGGTCGGCCCGAAGTCATTACCCAGGTCATCGATTGTGGTTGAGGTATCCTCGACCACATCGTGCAACACCGCGGCAACCAGCGTCTCGTAATCCAGCTTGAGTTCATCGAGTATTTCGGCGACCGCAAGCGCATGCAGATAATACGGCTCACCGGACTTGCGCAACTGATCATGGTGCGCGAGGCAGGCCGCCTCAATAGCGCGCGTCAGGGTCGCACCGTGTTCCGGCGATTGCCGCGCAAGCAGTGCGCCAACCCGCTGTTGTGCGCTGGCGTCAATGCATTGCTTGCCGCTACCGGCCTGGTCGCCCGCTATGTCCACGATTTGCAGTATCCACCCTGCTTATCCGCAGTTGCCCGGGAAAAGCGCCGGCCACCCGCGGGTTGCAGTGATTAAGAATATGTTTTCATTGAGAATAGTCGAACAGGCGCCTGGCGGCAATGGAGATGCGCCTGGTCGCCGCTGATAGCGGCTGACAGGCCGGGTAGCTGCGACCTAGCTGGCAGCGCTATCCAGGGGCTTGACGGCGGGCTTGTCCTGCCTGGCATTAACCACGCTAAGTGGTACGACCGGCTGCGCGGGCGTTCGTTCGACGTCGCCGGACGGGTCGGTGAAACTGTTATTCAGGACCTGCACATACGCGTTGGCCTCGCCGACAACCCGATGCAGGCGTTTACGTGTTCGCGCATTCCAGCCGACCGGTATGCGCCTGAACAGGCTGATCCAGGGCCTTGTGTTGTGCAGGAAGGCGCTGCGCAGGCGGCCGCGCTCAAGACCCGGCGCATACTGCCTGTCTATCAACGTCAGGATTTTTCCGCTCATCCAGCCACGCACCCTGAAATGAACAAGACCGAACAGAATCAGCATCGCCGCAATCCCGATGAGTGTCCACGCAATATTGCCGGTGGAACCCTCCCACCACGCTGGCGCGTGCAGGCGCCAGCCGTCACGCATACCAAACATGCCTGCCGCCAGCAGCCCTATCACAGCAAAGCTCGCCGCAATGGCGCCATCGGCCCATAGCACGCTGCGTCGCCACCTTGCCCGGTACCCGGCGAGCCGGGGAACCAGTTTTTCCTCGATGTGGTAGGCGAGCTTCTCGAGTGCGCCGGTAATCCGGTAGGCGCGCTCGACATCCACACCACCGATACGCGCATGGATCTCTGACAGATCATGGTCGCGCTTGGCTTCATAGCGAAGGCGCAACGCTTCATTCTCGATAACGACAGCAGCGTCAGGATTGTAGATACAGTAAAAACGACCGGCAGTCAGCCCTTCCTGCGCCAGTGCGCGTTGCCAGGCCCCGACGACCTCCTCGGGATTATCATCTCTTGCCGTGGTATCCATCTGGTTAAGGACAAAAATAAACTTGGTCGCATCAGGACGATGGATAGTATCGCCAACCAGGTGTTTCAGTGTGTCGCGCATCGCGCCCGGCTCGGGATGACGCGCATCGAAAAACACCAGCACCAGGTCAGACAGGTCGATGATATGGTCTGTCAGTCGCAGTGTTGCATTCCGCTGCGAATCTGCATCAAAGCCGGGAGAATCAATCAGGATACGCCCACGCAGCCTGTCGCTCGTGCTGGTCTTTAACTGCAGGTAGGTATCGACGCGCCGGCCTTCGCCACTCGCAACCTTTTCCAGTTCATTGCTGATCTGGTAGAAGGGAAACCGGGGATCCGCATCCAGCGCGGAACCCGGCAAGGCATGCGCGTGCGGCTCACTGCCAAAACAGATGACGGTGAACTTGTCATCGACCGCCTGGTTGCCGGTCGGCTGCAGCGTTTCACCGAGGAAATGATTGATAAAAGTCGACTTGCCTGCCGAGAATGTACCCAGCACGGAAATCATCGGCCACCAGGAAATCTGTGTCGCGAACGACTGCTCGGAGTCGAGCAGGCCGAGCGAACGACCGACCTCATCCAGGTGCCGATAACTCTGCACAACCGAAACAAGTACCGGACTCTCTTTCTTCAGATGTGCCTCAAGGCTCTTGAGGCGCTGTTTGATTGTTTTTCCTGCCCTGGACATGGCTATATTTCCTGCAGGTTATTGAACACGGTCCGAATCAGAACGGGAACATACCACCCATCATTTTCATTGGCCCGGTGGCATCATGCATCGTGTTGTTCATGCGTCCCATGCTGTTCCTGATGTCGTACATCGGCACCGTCATCACACCGACAGACTTGTTAATACCCTCCATTTTCACCAGCAGGTCTTCCATGTTTTCGGAACCGGAACCAACATCCGTAGCAATCGTGGAAAGATTACCGGAGATATGGGCAACATTGCCGGATACCGCATTCATATTTACCGCCACATCAGTCATGGAAATAACAACCGTCTCCATACTTTTCGCCAGTCTCGAAACATCACTGGTCAGGGTGTAGATCAGAAAAAAACCGTAGGCAGCAAGAATGATAAATGCCAGCAAAGACGGATAGACAACGAGTTCCCAGCGCCGGGCACTGGCTTCGAAGCTGCGGGCGAACTTGTCCATGCAGGCGGCCATATCGCTCGGGACTGTCTCTTCTTTGCATATTACATCTTTCTTATCAGTCATTTATATGCCTCATGGCAAGCGCACAGAACTATGCATTGGAAGGTAAGTATAACCCTCCTGACTGTACCGTTTGTGATGTGTATCAACAATAGCTTAAGGTCTAGAAATCACCTGCTGCACCACGGTTCATAATGTCGAGGATGACATCCTTGACGGTGTTGGCCTCTTCGAACAATTCATCCGGTAACCTCGTACCACCGTGGATCATCATGTCCATATTCAAAGTATAGATCCATAACTTGCCCGTCTTGTCTTCAACCACTGAGATTCGACACGGCAGGTAGGCCGAAAAGGCGTCGGAATAATCCACCATCTTCGCTGCAGTCAGCGGGTTGCAAAACATGTAGATCTTCAGATAACGCTGTGGCTCGCCCGTCATGGCCGCAACCTGGTCGGACAGTGGCAGTTCACCGACGTTTTTG
>JAOULY010000180.1 GCA_029881775.1 Gammaproteobacteria bacterium | reverse complement strand
AATACGGCCGCGGAAAATATCCGATATCCGTTTGAGCTCATGCCGGTTGTCGCCCTCTGCGCGCACTTTGACCAGCATCATCTCGCGTTCGATATGCGGGCCATCCGTCATGTCCATCAGCTTGACTACGTCGATCAGCTTGTTCAGCTGCTTGGTGATCTGCTCGATGATTTCATCGGTACCACTGGTTACCAGCGTCATGCGTGACAACGACGGATCCTCGGTTGGCGCAACCGTCAGTGACTCGATGTTATAACCGCGCGCCGAGAACAGGCCGGCCACGCGCGACAGTGCGCCCGCTTCGTTCTCCATCAATATAGATATGATATGTCGCATGTCAGACCAGGATCATTTCGTTCTGGCCGCCGCCGGCAGGGATCATCGGGTACACGTTCTCGTTCCTGTCTGTCAGGAAATCCATGAATACCAGTCTGTCCTTGAGTTTCATGGCCTCGATCAACGCCCCCTCGACATCACCCGGACGGGTAATCTGCATACCGACGTGGCCGTAGCTTTCCGCCAGCTTCACGAAGTCAGGCAATGATTCCATATAGGACATGGCATAGCGTTTCTGGTAGAAGAATTCCTGCCATTGCCGCACCATGCCGAGATAGCCGTTGTTCAGGTTGACCACCTTGATGGGCAGGTGGTACTGCGTGCAGGTCGACAATTCCTGTATACACATCTGGATACTGCCTTCGCCGGTGATGCAGGCGACAGTGGCATCCGGGTGTGCAAGCTGCACGCCCATGGCAGCCGGCAGACCGAAGCCCATGGTACCGAGGCCACCGGAATTGATCCAGCGGCGCGGCTTGTCGAACTTGTAGAACTGCGCCGCCCACATCTGGTGCTGGCCCACATCCGACGTCACGTAGGCATCGCCATGCGTTACCTTATACAGGGTTTCCACGACCGCCTGCGGCTTGATGGTGTCGCTGTCACGGTCGAACTTCAGGCAATCCTTCGAGCGCCATTCATCAATCTGTTTCCACCATGCCTGCAGCGACGTACTGTCAACCCCGGCTTTAGCTGCGCGCAGTTCGTCCAGCATCGCCTTCAGCACGTTGTCGACGCAACCAACGATCGGAATATCCACCTTGACGTTCTTTGAAATGCTCGCCGGGTCGATATCAATATGGATAATTTTGGCATGCGGGCAGAACTTCTCGATGTTCCCGGTCACCCGGTCATCGAAGCGCGCACCAACGGCAACCAGGACATCGCAGTGATGCATGGCCATGTTTGCCTCGTAGGTACCATGCATGCCGAGCATGCCCACGAACTGCGGATCGGTCGCCGGGTACGCACCCAGGCCCATCAGGGTATTCGTTACCGGGAAATTCAGCTTGCGCGCCAGTTCTGTCAGTGCGTCGGAGGCGTTGCCGAGAATCACACCACCACCGGTATAAAGGATAGGACGACTGGCCGCCTGCATCATGCGCACGGCCCGCTTGATCTGCCCGGCATGTCCCACGCGTACCGGGTTGTAGGAGCGTATGCTGACCTTGTCCGGATAGTGATACGCGGTTTTCTGTGCCGTGATGTCTTTCGGGATATCCACGACCACCGGTCCCGGACGCCCGGTCGTGGCCACGTAAAATGCTTTCTTGATGGTTACAGCCAGGTCCCTGACATCCTTGACCAGGAAATTGTGTTTCACGCAGGGACGCGTGATGCCGATGTTGTCGGCCTCCTGGAAGGCATCATTGCCGATCAGGTGAGTCGGCACCTGCCCGGTGAACACAACCAGCGGAATCGAATCCATGTAAGCCGTTGCAATACCGGTAACGGCATTGGTTGCGCCCGGCCCGGATGTCACGATGACGACACCCGGCTTGCCGCTGGAGCGCGCATAACCATCCGCCGCATGCGTGGCCGCCTGTTCATGCCGGACCAGGATATGTTGCACCTTGTCCTGCGCATAGAGGGCATCATAGATGTGCAGTACTGCACCACCCGGGTAGCCGAACAGGTGTTCGACGCCTTCGTCCTGCAGTGCACGCACAAATATTTCTGCGCCAGTCAGTTCCACCTGCGAATCTCCCGGAAATGCGGCCAATGGGCTTGAAGAAAAAAAAAGCCCGTCAAACGGGCAGTTTCACCATATTTTCAAACATTGAAAAGTACTTATATTCTTCAGAAAGGTCAAGAGATCAAGTCATTTGGGGCAATATTCAGGCTATCGGGGATACCGGCCGATAATGTGATGTGGTAGCTTGTTCTACCCGCCAAACAACCCTATTATCCGTACTGATTATCATGGATTTGCCACTATGAAACAGTTACCCGGCCTGATCGGCCTGCTATTAGCCACCCTCCTCCTGTCCAGCCCGGCGCATGCCGAGGATGTTTACAAGTGGGTCAACAAGGATAACGAAGTCCAGTATACCCAGATGCCGCCGCCGCATGGCATCAAGGCCATTCGCATCCAGTCAAAAGCGCCGGACGCCGAGGACAGCAATGACGATGCGGCCAGCGCGCCTGAAGCCGAGGCTTCGCCGCCGGACACCGAACAGGCCGCCGAAGACGCGCCTGAGGCGGAAACCGCTGAGGCACCGGCCGGGGACGAACAGGCCGAAACCCCTGACAGAAATGAGGTCCTTTCACGTGCCTCGCAGGAAAACTGCGAGAAGGCGCGCCGCAATCTCGAAAACCTCAACCGCGGGAATGTGCGCCTCAGGACCTCCAGCGGCGAAGTGATCCGCCTCACCGAGGAAGAACGCCAGCAGAAGATCGTCGAGACCAACGCCCAGATCGAACTATTCTGCGAATAAACCGGCCATGCCGTTCCTGAGGATTCAGACCAACCACGCCTTGCCTGAACAGGACGCCCGTGGCCTGGCCAGCAAGGCGTCCGCCCTGGTCGCCGGACAACTGGGCAAGCCCGAGCGTTATGTCATGGTCTCGGTGGAAAACAACCCAGCCATGCAATTTGCCGGTACCGATGCCCCGCTGGCCTACCTGGAACTGAAGAGTATCGGCCTGCCGGAGGACCGCACCGGCGAGCTTTCCAGCGCCCTGTGCCAGCTGATGACCAAGGAAACCGGCATCGAGGCCGAGCGGGTTTACATCGAATTCTCGAATGCCCCGCGTAACATGTGGGGCTGGAACAACAGCACTTTTTGATGCGACTGCTCCTGTTACTCGTGGTCCTGCTGGCTGGCGCCGGTCTCTACCTGTATTTTTTCCCCGAAACCGGCCGGCAGCTGAAAGATGCCCTGCCGGGCCAGGACTTTTCCAAAAAGACCGCCCGTATCTATAAATGGCGCAACGAACAGGGTGAATGGCAACTGACCGACACGCCACCACCCGCCGGCGTCGACTACGAACGCAGCGATTACCACGAGGATATAAACGTCCTGCCGGTACCGCCCGGCATCCAGAACTAGTTGCACAGTAGGCAACACGGGGTCCAGACCGCTACAATCGGCAGCTGTTAATTCATATGGTCGATTCGAATGCGCCTGTCCAACTTCCCCCTCGCCACCCTGAAAGAAACGCCGGCCGATGCCGAAATTATCAGCCACCAGCTCATGCTGCGCGCCGGCATGCTGCGCAAGCAGGCAGCGGGCATCTACAGCTGGCTGCCACTGGGCTTACGCGTATTACGCAAGGTCGAAGCGATCGTTCGTGAAGAAATGGAACGTGCCGGCGCGCTGGAACTGCTGATGCCGGCCGTGCAACCGGCCGAACTGTGGCAGGAATCAGGCCGCTGGGAACAATACGGTCCGGAGTTGCTGCGTTTCCACGACCGTCACCAGCGCGAATTCTGCCTGGGTCCCACGCACGAGGAAGTCATTACCGATATCGCGCGCAGGGAAATACGCAGCTACAAACAGCTGCCGGTCAACTACTACCAGATACAAATGAAGTTCCGCGACGAGATACGACCGCGTTTCGGCGTCATGCGTGCGCGTGAATTCCTGATGAAGGATGCCTACTCGTTTCATGCCGACCAGGCCTCGCTGGAAGCAACCTACCAGGTCATGTTCGAGACATACTCGCGGATCTTCACCCGCACCGGACTGGAGTTCCGTGCAGTCCGGGCCGACAGCGGTGCCATCGGCGGCAACGTGTCGCAGGAGTTTCATGTACTGGCCGACTCGGGTGAAGATGCGATCGCCTTCTCAAGCGAAAGCGACTTCGCCGGTAATGTCGAGGCCATCGAGGCACCGGCCCCGGCGGGCGAACGCCCCGCTCCGTCCGCGACAATGGAAACCATCGAGACGCCGGGCAAACACACCATTGCGGAGCTGTGCGAGTTCCTCGATACCACGCCCGACCGCTGCATCAAGACACTGGTCGTTAATGGCAACGAAGCGGATGTTGTTGCGCTGGTTTTGCGCGGCGACCACGAACTGAATGCCATCAAGGCGGAAAAACATCCTGCTATCAAGGCACCGCTGGCGTTTGCCACCGACGCGCAAATACAGAAATCACTCGGCTGCAAGGCCGGCTCGCTGGGTCCGGTCGGGCTCGATATACCGGTGGTGGTCGACCTGGCGGCGGCACAACTCGCCGATTTCGTCTGCGGCGCCAACGAAGACGGCAAACACCTGAGTGGCGTGAACTGGGGACGCGACCTGCCCGCAGCCGAGGTCGCTGACCTGCGCAACGTGGTGGCGGGCGACCCGAGTCCCGATGGCCAGGGCGAACTGGTTATCGCACGCGGCATCGAGGTCGGCCATATCTTCCAGCTCGGCAGGAAATACAGCGAGGCCATGAAAGCCACGGTGCTGGACGAACAAGGCAAGGACATCCCGATGGAAATGGGCTGCTACGGCATCGGCGTTTCACGCATCGTGGCCGCCGCCATCGAGCAGAACAATGACGATAAAGGCATTATCTGGCCGCATGCCATTGCACCCTTCCAGGTGGCCCTGTTGCCCATGAATATGAAAAAATCCCAACGCGTCCGCGACGCCGTCGACGCGCTGTACGCAGAGATGACCGCCGCCGGCATTGACGTCCTGCTGGATGACCGCGAGGTTCGCCCCGGCGTGATGTTCTCCGATATGGAACTGATCGGCATTCCGCACCGCGTGGTCGTCGGCGAAAAGAATCTCGACAAGGGCATGGTCGAGTACAAGGCCCGGCGTGACGGCGATAACCAGGATATCGCCCGTGACGAAATCATTGCCTTTTTACAG
>JAOULY010000179.1 GCA_029881775.1 Gammaproteobacteria bacterium | reverse complement strand
ATTCAATCGGGTCAAGTTGCGCGCGGCCCCAGGGTGGCTCAGCCGCTAAAACGGCCGGCATAAGAAGCTGTAAACTGACAACAAGACTGACAAATTTCGGCAGCTTTATCATGGTCTGGTTCCTCATATTTCACACCGTGCATACTTGACCCGGGTTCGGGCCAGAGAGCATCACACGTTACCAATTGTTGCCTGGTGGAATATAACCCGTGTTTCACCAAACTACGGGGCTGTTTTCTCTAATTGCGTAGCATAGCTAGTGAACTTTTCCAATGCACCCGTCATTTTATCTACCACAGCTTCGCGATCCTCGATTTTATGCCTGCTGGCAAGATATTTCGCTGTATTGTAAGTCAACCACACCTGGCCACTGTCGTCTTCCCAGGCCAGCGCCTTCATCGGCAAATCAATACCAGCGACCTGGTTACTTTGCATCAGTAATGTTCCGATGTTCGGGTTGCCAAAAAAAAGCAGCCTGGTTGGGCGCAATTCCTGACCGACCTTGTTTGCACCTGCCGCATGATCAATACGCGCAAACACGGTCAGGCCTTTCTTTTTAACAACAAATTCGAGTCGCTCCAGTGTCTCATCTACAGTGTAATGGCTCTTCGTCGAGATCAGTCCATCATCAGCATTGGCATGGCCAGCAAGCAAAACTATCAAGCCAAGTGTCGTTATGATGTTTCTCATAATTAATCCCCATCGACAATAATGGATGCGCAGGAGCGCAATGCTTATGCCTGGCGCCTGAGGTGCTGGCATCCACCCCTGTCGAAGAAAGCAGGCAGTAAAAAAAATCCCGGACTTGCAAAACACAAGCCCGGGATTAGTAGAGGATATAAAAGAAACGCTATTCAGAAAGTGAGACGACCTAGTAGATCGCGGTCACCTGCACAGCGATGCGGTTATCGAAGCCGTCCAGATTGTTATTGGGGCCACAAGCCGCACCACAAGTACCTGAAGCAAACCCCGGCGCCTCGTCATCATTAATCTCGTAGTTGATTGCGACCCGCGTCTTTTTGTTGAAGTGATATTGCGTACCCAGGGTCCAGCGGGTGCGTTCAAACTCGAAGCGGCTGGTATTTTTCAAGCGGTTGTAGAAATCATAACGGGCATCGATCTCCCATTTGGTATTCGGGATGTACCAGCCACCCTCGATATACCAGCCATCTGCCTCTCCATAGGCACCGCTGTTTGCTGCAGTGGGAACGCCCTGATTAGCATTTGTGAAATCAAAGTCCGGGTTGTTGGGCCCGACGAAGATCATGCCTTCACCGGTCATATACTCGGCCGTGAAGCGATATGGTTTCTTCAGATACTTGAAGCCCACGCCCGAACGCTCGCGGTCATATTCAACCGGGTTTGCGGTACTATCATTGGTCAGATCCGCTGTGCGCTTGCCGTCCTGGTGCCAGGCCCAGAATTTCATACCTTCACGCCGGGGACCTGCGCCACCGAAGACCTTCTCGGCAGAGGCATACAGATAGAGATCCTTGTTGTTGTTAGTGTCCGAAAAGTTCAGTCCATTACCATTGCCGACCATGAGGGCATAACTCAGTTCCCAGTCCATGTTCGGACCCACCATAAAATTGTCGAATACCTGGATGCCGACGTCACGAAATGCGCCGACACCATTCTCAAATCCGTTGAGGCTTGTTGTCGTCGGTAGCGGCTGAGCAGGAATGTCCGCGGTATATGCCTTGTTCGGGAAACGCTCCAGCAGCATTTCGTTTGTTACCTTGGTGAAATTAATATAGTCAAACACATGTATCGCCTGCAGGCCTTCCTCGGCACCGGGATACTTGAACAGACCGGCACGCACGCGCGCACCCGGGATGTGGCTGAAAGTCACACTGGCATCCGTGGCCTTGACGAAGCTGTCGCCCGGCGCGGTAATGCCATTGTTGCCCATCTCCAGCAGCAGGAAGTAGTTGGTATTGCTATCGAGCGGAAAGTTGCTACCGCGCACCCCGATGCGTGCCCGGTTAACGTTGAAGGCCGACTGCGAGTCCAGGTTGGGGCCGATCAGTTTCGGTGGGACGTAGCAGTTTGAGCCACCAGGCGCACAACCAGCCGGTCCAGGATTCGCATCACTGAAATCCTTCTGGTACTGGACCTGTACGAAGCCCCACAGTTTGGCGCGTTCCGCGGCGCCCGCGGGCTCGGTGCCCTGCAGCATGAGCCAGTTGGCTGCCTGCGCAGTCGCACCTAGCATCAATCCCCCTGTGCAGACAATGGCCAGCGCTGCCTGCTTGAATACTTTGTTCCCCATGGTATTTCCTCCAGTGATGAGCTTTATGAAATCATCATTCGTCGACCGGCGGGCGCATCATCTCCCTGCACACCGGCCTGAACCTTATGTTTAAATCAGACAGACGCCTCGTTCAGGGCTTGACCAGGGTGTAACCCTGCCCGGTGAGTTCCAGGATTCGGACTACGCCCGCCCCAACCTTGACTGCATTCGGGTTAAGTGCCGGCTCATGCCCAAGGGCCTGGGTCATTTTAGTTAGGGTATTGCCACAGGCGGCAAAGCGCACACCCTCGGTACTCAGGCCGCCAATTCGCCCCTTGTTGACGTTCTCATCAAACATCAGGCGAACGCCGGGGCCAAAAGCGACAATCTCAACATCGACCTTGTCGCTGCCGTAGGACTTGAGCAGGTTGCCGGCCACGTTCAGGACCAGGGTTTGCTTGCTGGGATCGTTGTCACTGATCTGCAACACGACCTTGTGCTCGGCAAAGGGCTTGTCTTCAGCAGCATTGGCTGACGAAGCAAACAGGGCAGTTGCCAGCAACGTACTGGCAAACAGCACAGAAACCCATGCCGGGTATTTTCTGGATACACGCATATAACTCCTCCTGGTCACAAATGGAATAGTCGACTCGATCATTTTTTATTGGATTTAGGTCTGGTTAAGAGTAAGACGGATCATGTATGTAAATTATTCCGCCCAAGTGAAAATATTTTCTACACTACGTGTTCTACAGCACGTCACCGACAACTTCAAGTCGGTCTGGTACGAATCCCGTCATCAGCCAGAGTTGCCAGCACCCTGCAAACAGGTTATATCTCACCGTACGAAATCCGGGGAAGAGACTATGCAAACATATCGTATCAGCGCCGCAATCACCGGCATGGCATGGATGCTGACCCTGTCCGGCTGCAGCAGCCTTGGTAATCTCGCCCCGGGCAGCCACCAGACCATCACACTCCAGTCAGACCCGCCAGGGGCAAGCGTGCTCGCTGACGGCGCGGAAATCGGTATCTCGCCATTGACGTTTAACCCGGCCGATGCTTTTCGCGCCGGATTCACAGGTGGTAGAGACGGGTTGCTGGCATATCGCTACGTGGGCAAGTTGACGGTGAGAAAGCCGGGCTGCACGGACTACGTCACAGAGGTCGATGACAATATTCTTTCGAAGGATATAGATATAAAACTGGAGTGTGATCCGGATTATCAACCACCTGCGGCACCTGTTGTTTCAGCACCGGAAACCCGTCAAGTCATGCCTGCATCCGCCGAGGAGCGCCTGCAGAAAATTAACGACCTGCACAAAAAAGGACTGGTCAGCGACGACGAGTATCGGCAGCTCAGGCAGCGGGTTCTGGACACACTTTAAGGATTCGCAAATAACCGCCCACTCTTTGCCGCGCCGTATTATTGGAATAATCGGCCGGGTTTATCCGTCTGTTTCTTATAGCTGTCTCTTTGGGATAAGATATGCCCCATAATACTAATCGGGACTATGGGGGCATAAATGTTAAATAAATCAAGGCTCGTCAAGCAGGAGCTGGTAAAGAAGCGAGGATTGCTCTACCAGTTGGCGTATTCCTGGTGTCATGAGCCCGCGCTCGCGGACGACCTTGTACAGGAGGCAATGGTTAAGGCATTGCGTAACACCCGACAGTTACAGGACATTAATGCGTTAAAACCCTGGCTCACGCGCATCCTGTCCAACTGCTGGTACGACTATCTGCGCAGCCGTCGTGATATTACCGATATCGACAGCCTGCCGTATGAAGCACTGCCGCGCACTGCCGACACCAACGAACGCCAGGATATTGTTGACCGTGTACGCCAGATGATAGAAAAGCTGCCAATCGGTCAACGCCAGGTCATTACGCTGGTCGATCTGGCCGGGTTTTCCTATGCGGAGATTGCCGAGACACTGGATATCCCGATAGGTACTGTAATGAGTCGTATTTGCCGGGCGAGGAAGGCGCTCAAGGTCTCGCTGGCTGAATATGATCCGCGCCATGATTATGCGCGCGCCAAGATCAGGAGTATTAAATGAGTCACGGTACTGACTATTCTGACGAGCAGTTACAGGCGTTCGTCGACGATGAAATCAATATGACTGATCGTGCCGAGATCATGGAAGCCGTAAGCCTGGATGACGAACTGGCCTGCCGTGTATGCGAACTGCTGCAGATGAAAGATAACGTACGTCTTGCCTATCGTGAACCCGAGCTGCCGGAATCAGGCTATATGTCGCGCCAACCAGGCACACAATGGCAGTTTCCCGCCAGGGCTGCTGCCGCGCTGCTTATTTTTGCAATCGGCGCAACAACCGGCGTTGTTTTGAAGTCATACAATAACGGGGCAACTGGCAGCACAGTAGCGGCAGTCGCCGATATTGAACAGGAAATGAAGCGCGTGATTATCCACATCAGCAGCGGAGAGCCGCAAAAACTCGACCAGGCACTGACGGATACCGAGGAACTACTGCTCAGCTACAAAGACCGGCCGGATCTGGTACAGCTGGAAGTTGTCGCAAATGCCGCCGGCCTGGAGCTGTTACGTGCCGATACCTCACCCTACCCGGAGCGCATCCGGCGTATGGCACAGCAGTTCGACAACATCAGTTTCCTTGCCTGCAGTCGCACGATAGAAAAACTGAGACTGCGCGGCATTGATGTACACCTGCTACCGGAGGCTAAAACCATTCCGGGCGCACTTGAGGAAATCGTCGACCGTATGCAGGAAGGCTGGGTGTATATCCGGGTCTGACAGTTTGTTCTTCGCAAAAAAAAACCGGCCTTATGGCCGGTTTTTTATTAACCCGGTACCGCCTCAGGGTTTGATATAGGAGTAACCCATTGCCTGCAGGCGAGCCAGTTCCGCGACACCGCTGGGTACGATATCGGCATCC
>JAOULY010000178.1 GCA_029881775.1 Gammaproteobacteria bacterium | reverse complement strand
CTGCCAGGGCCAGGTCATTCAGGCGATTGGTGGGTGTGCGGCCGGCCTCCCGCGCCAACGCGGCGGTCTGCATGAAACAGCCAAGCACCAGTAATGTAGTTAGCAAGCGTAATTTCACACCAACAGTATACGACGACCACGAGATAGATGGTGCCCGACACACCCTGTAGGAGCGCCTTGCAGGCGCGATTTTTAAATTTAATCGCGCCTGCAAGGCGCTCCTACAGCGGTTGTTCCAACACTTGAGCTGAATGATGCGCTGTCGGGGCGGACGCTGTCCGCGAAATATTGAATCGCGCCTGCAAGGCGCTCCTGCCGGGGGTGTGCAGATAGATACTCAGGCGGGCCTGTCAGGGTACGAACATACTCGTACCACTATTAATGGAACATATACTTGCGCGCACTCCGTCTCATGGACGACATGCGCGACATATGCCGCCCGGTGTTCAGCAGCACGTTACGTTCGGCATCATCGTAAATCCGCGGTCTGTCACAGTTCTTGGGGTTGCCCAGGGTGTTGCAGATATTATCTGCGAAGGTGTTCAGGCAGGTCGGCAGGGTTTCATCACTGCAGCCCAGGCAGCCGTTTTCAGCCGCATTGCATGCCAGCGCAATGCCTGGCAGCAGACACAGTGACAAACACAATCCACCCAAACGCCCCACTACTGATAACCGCATAATGTTCTCCCGATCCCGACCGACTGTCCCCAAGCAGAATGCTGTAAGTACATCGTGAAGCTTAGACCATACCATCGGCCGGCAGCTAGAAAAAAACAGGATTAGCAGGGTTTGTCTGGAAGCATTTGCTGATGTTCTATTCAGAAAAGAGATGGGTGTCTACCGCCGGGTGCAGCCTGGTCCAAAACGGTGCAGTCGCTTCGCCTTGTTTATATCCTTAATAAACTGTGCCTTTGCCGGCATCGCCTGTGCGAACACTTCGCGTGCCTTGAAGAATTCCAGGATTTTTACATTGCGGATGTCCGGCTGGACAAACACCGCGGGCATCTGGTGTTTCAGTTTCTCAATCAGGATGTTATTGCTCATGACGGCGAAGCTTTGCAACAGCACACCGATCGATGACAGCGACTCGTCCTTTTCGAGTTCGCGGTTGCCACTGACGTCGACGGCAATGACGATGTCGCACTCATCCTGCACCCGGTCAAAGGGCAGGGGATTGGCCAGCCCCCCGTCGACCAGCGTATAGCCCTTGATCTCAACCGGCGGGAACACCCCGGGGACCGCCATGCTGGCCTTGATCGCCGGGAGCAGGGCGCCGGATTCAAAAATAACCTCGCGCCCGGTCATCAGGTCCGCTGCCACTATCTTCAGCGGAATCTTCAGGCCGCTGAAATTGCGCGTTGGCAGTACCTCGCCCAGCCAGTCGATGAAATCGCTACTGTCGAGCAGGCCACCGCCGGCAAAGGCCGGGTCAATGAAGTCCAGCCAGCGGATCGAGGCAGGCAAGGGGAAGAAACTGTCCTTGTCCTTGTCTGCGAAAAACTGCTCCACCTGCGCCCGGATATCCTTGCCGGACAGCCCCGCCGCATAGGCCGCACCAATAATGGCGCCGATGCTGGTACCGGCAATCAGGCGCGGTCGAATCCCCAGCTCATCCAGCGCCTCCAGCACCAGGATATGCGCCAGGCCCTTCGCACCACCGCCACCCAGGGCCAGCCCGATGCTCGGCTCGCCATTGCGCCCGGCACAGCCGGCCGCCGCCGCCACGGCACCGGCCAGGCTGAGCCTGAGAAAATCCCGCCGCGAAAACGGCAGATCGAATGATGACTGTTTATCCGACATGACCCGCCCAGTATAACGATGCCGCCGCCGTTGTAGGAGCGCCTTGCAGGCGCGATCTTATTTGTCATCCCCGCGCAGGCGGGGATCCAGCCCATGAATACCGGCCACCGAGCAATTCGCGGACGCGGTCCGCTCCTACAGCGCAATAATCACCCTCAAGGTTAACCTCGTCGCTGTAGGAGCGCCTGCCAGGCGCGAATTTATTAATATATATTCGCGGACAGCGTCCGCTCCTACAGCACCATAATTACCCTCGTGGTTAACCCTGCCGCTGTAGGAGCGCATCGCATGCGCGATTCAACACGTCATTCCGGCGCAGGCGGGGATCCAGCCGATGAGCACCCACCGCCGAGCAATTCGCGGACAGCGTCCGCTCCTACAGCACCATAATTACCCTCGTGGTTAACCCTGCCGCTGTAGGAGCGCCTTGCAGGCGCGAACCATCAATACCGCCACCCCCGCAACGATCTTTGCAAACCACCCCTCAACCCCTTATCGTTCACCGGTCTGGTAAACGGAACACCCAAATCCATGCAATACGAAACCGTCGACGCCGTCATTTCCCCCGAAGGCAGCCTGGAAGTCCTCTCGCGCGCCGAAGTCGCCAAGCTGCTCGATACCAGCAGCGGCGGCCTCTACACCACCTTGCGCAACTGCGCGCTGGCGGTCCTCAACGTCGGCGCCGAACTCGACGACGGCAAGGCATTGCTGGAACGCTACAAATCCTTCGATATCGAGATCATCCAGGAAGAGCGCGGCATCAAGCTGAAACTCACCGGCGCACCGGCCAGCGCCTTCGTCGACGGCATCATGATCAAGGGCATCAGCGAACACCTGCTCGCGGTATTGCGCGACGTGGTCTACGTCAGCGACAAGATCGCCACCAACCCGAAATTCGACCTGATGTCCTCCGAAGGCATCACCAACGCCGTATTCCACATGCTGCGCAACGCCAACATCCTGCGTCCGAACACCAACCCGAACCGCGTGGTCTGCTGGGGCGGCCACTCGATCGGCCGCAAGGAATACGATTACACCAAGGAAGTCGGCTACCAGCTGGGGCTGCGCGGCCTGGACCCCTGCACCGGCTGCGGCCCGGGCGCCATGAAAGGCCCGATGAAGGGCGCGACCATCGGCCACGCCAAGCAACGCATCCGCAGCGGCCAGTACCTCGGCATCACGGAGCCGGGCATTATCGCGGCCGAGTCGCCCAACCCGATCGTCAACGACCTCGTCATCATGCCGGACATCGAGAAACGCCTCGAGGCCTTCGTGCGCACCACCCACGGTATCGTGGTGTTTCCCGGCGGCGCCGGCACCGCCGAGGAGATCCTTTATATACTGGGTATCCTGCTGCACCCGGATAATGCCGATGTGCCGTTCCCGCTGATCTTCACGGGGCCGCCCAGCTCGGCAGGCTACTTCAAGGAAATCGATGCGTTCATCGCCGCAACGCTGGGTGCCGAGGCGCAACGGCGCTACCAGATCATGGTCAACGAACCGGTACGCGTGGCCACCCAGATGAAGGCCGGCATTGCCGAGGTGCGTGCATATCGCAAACAACACGATGACGCCTACTACTTCAACTGGTCGCTCACCATCGAGCACGAGTTCCAGAAGCCGTTCATCCCGACGCATGAAAACATGCGCAACCTCGAACTGCGCCGTGATCTGCCGGCCCACGAGCTCGCCGCCAACCTGCGCCGCGCGTTTTCCGGCATTGTCGCCGGCAACGTGAAGGACGAGGGTATCCGGGCAATTGAAAAGCACGGCCACTTTGAGATCCGCGGTGATACCAGCATCATGGAGCCACTGGATTCACTGCTACGCTCGTTCGTCGCCCAGCACCGCATGAAGCTGCCGGTCACCGAATACGTGCCGTGTTACCGCATTATCAAGTGATTTAAGGAGCGGACGCTGTCCGCGAATATTTTAAATAGATTCGCGCTTGCGAAGCGCTCCTACAGCGGTAGTTTCAGGGTGCGTCGCACGCGTTGGGAAAAAACGCTGTAGGAGCGGACGCTGTCCGCGAATATTTTAAATAGATTCGCGCCTGCAAGGCGCTCCTACAGTGGTAGTTGCGGGGTGCGTCGCACGCGTTGGGAAAAAAGCCTTGTAGGAGCGGACGCTGTCCGCGAATATTTTAAATAGATTCGCGCTTGCGAAGCGCTCCTACAGCGGTAGTTGCGGGGTGTGTCGCACGCGTTGGGAAAAAGCGCTGTAGGAGCGGACGCTGTCCGCGAATAATTTAAATAGATTCGCGCCTGCAAGGCGCTCCTACAGTGGTGGTTTCAGGGTGTGTTGCACGCGTTTGGAAAAAAGCCTTGTAGGAGCGCCTTGCAGGCGCGATTCAATTAGAATATATCGCTCCTGCAGGGTTAAGTAGCCAACCGGCTGCCCGTAACGTCAGGTAATCATTGCAACTCTGCGACCAAGCGCCTATTTTGTTGCAGATCCCGGGATGGATGGATAACACAGGAAAAACATGAACGAAAAAATCGAAACCCGCAACATGGCACTGTTCTGCGACTTCGAAAACGTCGCGCTCGGTGTACGCGATGCCAATTACGCCGCCTTCGACATACAAAAGGTGCTCGAACGCCTGCTGCTCAAGGGCAGCATCGTCGTCAAGAAGGCCTACTGCGACTGGGACCGCTACAAGGAATTCAAAAAGGCAATGCACGAGGCGGCCTTCGAGCTGATCGAGATCCCCCACGTGCGGCTGTCAGGCAAGAACTCGGCCGACATCCGCATGGTGGTCGACGCGCTGGACCTTTGTTATACCAAGTCGCATGTCGACACCTTCGTGGTCATCAGTGGCGACTCGGATTTCTCGCCGCTGGTCAGCAAGCTGCGCGAGAACGACAAGGTGGTCATCGGTGTCGGCGTGAAGAGCTCCACCTCCGACCTGCTGATTGCCAACTGCGACGAGTTCATCTTCTACGACGACCTGGTGCGTGAAGAGAAAAAGCCGCGTCGCACCCGCCGCAAAGCGGTCGCCAAAAAGGCCGGCAAGAAGAGCAGTACCGAGGCCGATGATGACAAGCAGCAGGAAGCGCTGGACCTGGTGATCGGAACAATCGAGGCACTGTTCAAGGAGCGCGGCGAACAGGAAAAGGTCTGGGGTTCGATGGTCAAGCAGACGCTGAAACGCCGCAAGCCGGGTTTCGACGAGACCTACCACGGCTTCCGCACCTTCGGGCAATTACTGGAAGAGGCGCAGGCGCGCAATCTGCTGAGATTGCAGCTGGATGAAAAATCCGGCGGCTACATCGTCAAGGAACTCATCAGCGAGGACTAACCCGAACCTGTAGGAGCGCCTTGCAGGCGCGAATATATTTATAAAGAATCGCGCCTGCAAGGCGCTCC
>JAOULY010000177.1 GCA_029881775.1 Gammaproteobacteria bacterium | reverse complement strand
CCTGACGACATAGTCGGGATAAACTGTGGATAAGTTTCAGGGGTCCAGGTTATCCCCATTTGTCCACAAGCTGTCCACAGCTGATCAAGGTCCTGGACAGACTGGTTATGCTTTACCCAATGATATGAATCTGTTCGTTATATGGGGCTTTTCCACAGAAAACATTGTGACTAAATAGTAGTAACAACAATCTTAAATAACAGATATTATTTTATATATGAAATTCTCTATTCAGCGTGAAGACTTTCTGAAACCACTCCAGCAAGTCATCGGTGTGGTTGAACGCAGGCAAACATTACCGGTACTCGGCAATGTACTGATCAACGCAACCAGGAAACAGATCAAGCTGACAGCGACTGATCTCGAGGTTGAGTTGCAGGCACAGATTGCCATACCCGTTACCGAGACCGGCGATATCACCTTGCCTGCACGCAAACTGCTTGATATCTGCCGGACCTTGCCGGAAGAAGCCCAGCTGGATATCTCGGTAAACAAGGACCGTGCGCTGATACGTTCAGGTAAAAGCCGTTTTACCCTGGCAACATTGCCGGCCACTGAATTTCCCGTGGTCGACAAGATCAAGAGCGCCAGCAAAATTTCATTGCCGCAAAACAAACTGCATGAACTGATCGAACGCACGGCCTTCTCGATGGCGCAGCAGGATGTGCGTTATTACCTGAATGGTTTGATGCTTGAACCGGTCAAGGGACTGCTGCGTGCCGTTGCCACTGATGGTCATCGTCTTGCTATGTGCGAGATCAAGGCGGATATCGACACGGACGGTGAACAGGTCATCGTGCCACGCAAGGGTGTGCAGGAACTACATCGATTGCTGGAAGACACCGATGAAGCGGTGCAGGTTGAAATCGGCAGTAATCATATCCGGATCACGACGGGTGAGTTGCGTTTTACCTCGAAGTTGATTGATGGCCGCTTCCCGGACTACACGCGCGTTATCCCGAAAAATGCGAACAAGCAATTACTGGTCAACCGCGACCTGTTGCGCCAGGCACTGACCCGCACCTCCATCCTGTCGAACGAGAAATACCGCGGTATACGCCTCGATGTTTCTGAAAATAACATTAAAATACAAGCACATAACCCAGAACAAGAGGAGGCCATCGAGGAAATCGATGCCACCTATAGCGAAGAAGATCTGGTGGTGGGGTTCAACGTTACCTACATCCTGGACGTGTTGAATGTACTCGATAGTAATGATGTCTCGGTGCTGCTGAGTGATGCCAACAGCAGCGCGCTGATCAACCAGCCAGGTAGCGATGACTGCCGTTACGTTGTCATGCCGATGCGGTTGTAGTGGCTATACAGCCTGACCAGCAAGATCACACTTCAATCTACCGCCTCGCAACGCCGCGTTTGTCGACCAGAGATCAACCCGGACTTCGCAACCTCGATATCCTGCAGTTCCGCAATTTCGAACAAACCCGGCTCGTGTTCGGTCCGGGGCTCAATCTGATTACCGGCGAGAATGCCTCGGGCAAGACCAGCCTGCTGGAAGCGATTTATTACCTGGGCCGGGTGCGTTCCTTTCGAACCAGTGGTGCGGATGAGCCTGTTCGCTACGGACAACCGGGGTTTCGCCTGGTTGGGCAGGTGGCCACACAAACCGGTCAGGTTGTTACTGTCGGGATCGAGCGCGGTGATGGACGCTACACCGTGCACATGGGGGGGCAGAACGTGCGCCGCCTGTCGGATTTGGCCGGAAATTTCCCTGTCCAGATATTCAGCAGTGATACGGTTTCTATTCTAAATGGCGGTCCACGCCAGCGGCGACACATGCTGGATTGGGCATTGTTCCACGTGGAACAGCGTTACCGGGATACCTGGCAGCGCTATACCCGTAGCCTGCGCCAGCGCAATGCAGCCCTGCGTGCCCATGCATCCCGCAATGAAGTCGGGGCCTGGGAGTCGGACTTGCTGGAGGCAGCATTGGAGATCGACCGCTGTCGACGTGCCTACCTGGAAGAATTATCCCCGTACCTGGATAAGGAGATAGACCGACTGTTGCCAGATAGTCAACTAAGTCTGGTTTATCAGCAGGGCTGGCCGGAGGCGGGTGGATTAGCGGATGCTTTGTCCGCTGGATTCGAGAAAGACAGGGCCTACGGCTATACCCGTTATGGACCACATCGGGCAGATTTCAGATTGCAGCTGGATGGACACCCGGTATCCGCACATTGTTCGCGCGGGCAACAGAAGGCCATTTTGCTGGGAATCATGCTTGCACAAGTGAGCTATCAGCAGGCAATAAGCGGCACCGCCGGAGCATTTCTACTGGATGATTTGACCAGTGAACTTGATGAAGCGCACCGCGGGCGTGTTTTGACGGCATTGCGTGAACTAAACGCCCAGGTGTTTGTGACGGCTATCCAGGGAGAATCGATAGACCTGTCTGTTTGGGATCCGGGGCGCCTGTTCCACGTGGAACATGGCGTCATCCATGAAGTGGTATAATGCTTGGCTGACACACAGGGAACGACCATGGCAGATAAAGACAGCTACGACTCATCCAACATCAAGGTCCTGAAAGGGCTGGATGCGGTCAGAAAACGGCCGGGTATGTATATCGGCGACACTGATGACGGGACCGGTTTGCACCACATGGTGTTCGAGGTGGTCGATAATTCCATCGACGAGGCGTTGGCCGGTCACTGTAGTGAAATCTCCGTTGTCCTGCATGCGGATAATTCGGTATCGGTCAGTGATGACGGGCGGGGTATCCCGGTTGATATTCACCCTGAAGAGGGTATATCCGCCGCCGAGGTCATCATGACGGTGCTGCATGCCGGCGGCAAGTTTGATGACAATTCCTACAAGGTCTCCGGCGGCCTGCACGGTGTCGGTGTGTCGGTGGTGAACGCCCTGTCGGAATCATTGTATTTAACCATCAAGCGCGGTGGTGAGATATATAGCCAGGTCTACCGAATGGGTGTGCCTGAGGCCCCGCTGGCGGTTTCGGGTCAGACGACCGAAACCGGTACCGAGATCCGCTTCAAGCCCAGTAATGAGATCTTTACCGGGACCGAGTATCATTACGATATACTTGCTAAGCGATTGAGAGAATTATCTTTTTTGAACTCTGGCGTGCGTATTCGGTTAACCGACGAGCGTAACGACAAGGAAGATATATTCGAGTACCAGGGCGGTATCAGGGCGTTTGTTGAGCACCTGAATCGCAAGAAGACCCCGCTGCACTCAACGGTGTTTTATTTCTCCGGTGAGCGCGATGATGTCGGTGTAGAGCTCGCCATGCAGTGGAATGATTCCTACCAGGAAAACATCTTTTGCTTTACCAACAACATTCCGCAGCGCGATGGCGGTACCCACCTGGCCGGTTTTCGCGGTGCCTTGACGCGTACCCTGAACCAGTACATGGAAAAAGAGGGCATGATGCGCAAGGCCAAGGTGACGGCCAGCGGTGACGATGCCCGTGAAGGCCTGACGGCCGTGCTGTCAGTGAAAGTGCCTGACCCGAAGTTCTCCTCGCAAACCAAGGACAAACTGGTCTCGTCCGAGATCAAGGGTATTGTCGAGTCTATGGTCAACGAGCATTTCCAGAGCTACCTGCTGGAACAGCCGACCGAGGCAAAAGCCATTACCTCAAAGATCATCGATGCGGCCCGTGCCCGTGAAGCGGCACGCAAGGCGCGTGAAATGACGCGCCGCAAGGGTGCGCTGGATATTGCCGGTCTGCCTGGCAAGCTTGCGGATTGCCAGGAACGTGACCCGGCATTGTCGGAACTGTTCCTGGTCGAGGGTGATTCGGCCGGTGGTTCTGCCAAGCAGGGACGTGACCGTCGCACGCAGGCAATATTGCCGTTAAAAGGCAAAATCCTGAACGTTGAAAAAGCACGCTTTGACAAGATGTTGTCATCAGTGGAAGTCGGCACGCTGATTACCGCACTTGGCTGTGGTATCGGCCGTGAGGAATTCAACATCGACAAGTTGCGCTATCACCGCATTATTATCATGACTGACGCGGACGTGGACGGATCGCACATCCGCACCCTGCTACTGACGTTCTTCTACCGGCAAATGCCGGAATTGATCGAAGGTGGACACATATATATCGCGCAGCCGCCTTTATACAAGATCAAAAAGGGCAAACAGGAGCAGTACGTAAAGGACGATGCCGCCCTGAATGCCATGTTGTTGAACAGTGCCATCGACAAGGCGCGCCTGTATGTCAATCCGGCTGCGCCGCCCCTGAGTGGTCCGGCACTGGAAACACTGGCCAATGATTACATGGCTGTCATGGCAACTATCCGGCGACTGAGTAAGCGCTACGAGCCCGAGGTGCTGGAGAAAATGATTTACATGCCAGTGCTGTCCGCAGAGCAGTCGCGTGACCTCACGGCGCTGACGGACTGGTTCACTGAACTCGAGGCACTGATAAACAGTGGCATGATCAGCGGTCAACGCTACCAGACTGACGTAAGTGCGGCAGACGATGGCGAAGGCCTGATGGCGCGGGTAAGCAAGTGGACGCACGGAATCGTATCCACCGAGCAGCATTTCAATCTCGATTTTTTTGGCAGCCCGGAGTACCAGCACTTTGCCGCACTCGGACAACAGCTGGATGGCCTGCTGAGTCCCGGTGCCTACATAGAGCGTGGCGACCGCCAGGAACCGGTGGGCACCTTCAAGCAGGCCCTGAACTGGCTGATGGCGGAGGCGCGCCGTGGCCAGCATATTCAGCGTTACAAAGGCCTGGGTGAGATGAATCCGGAACAGCTGTGGGAGACCACGCTCGATCCGGAATCGCGCCGCTTGCTGCGGGTACAGATAGAAGATGCGGTCGGCTCAGATGACATATTCACGACCCTGATGGGTGACCAGGTTGAACCGCGACGTGACTTTATTGAACAGAATGCGCTGGCAGTTTCCAATCTGGACGTGTGATCTCGTGTGTTAAGGCGCCACAAGGCATATAGTGTAAAACCTGAAGAATTACAAAGTACTGATTATTAATGTAATAATAATATATTTAACTGTATTTATAAGGCGTAATATAATAATTGAGACGCCTGTGCGCGCTGTTTATAGCTTCATTTTTAACCGCGTTTATTCTGTTTCCTGGCACTCGCTAACCGGCTTGGTGCCCTGTCTACGCATCGCAAGACGCCCAATTTGACATTTTGTCAACCGTGGGTTTCCAT
>JAOULY010000176.1 GCA_029881775.1 Gammaproteobacteria bacterium | reverse complement strand
GATGGTTCCGCTGCCAACCTGAGACTGACGCTGGCGCAGATAAATGAGGCATTCGAGCAGTCAGGGGATGAGATGGCGGCGGCCCGGCCTGAGGAGGGCGCCCCCGAAGAGATTTTCATCGATCTGTATGCGGCCGCGGTCTCCGTGCCGTCCATTGGACTGAGCGTGCTGGGCGAGTCCGAGTACCGCAACCTGCTCAAACGCCTTGAGCCCGGTCAACATGCCATTGCCCTGGCCGGGGATGGGCGCTACTCATTCAAGGGGTCGGGCTATGTCCGCGGCGGTATCTTTGACCGCTTCCAGATTATCCAGGGCGACACTTCGATTCGTTTCCATGATTATCATCACAAGCGTCTGCGCCAGGTCACGGCGGACGGTGCACCGGAATTCAAGGATGTCGACATATTCCGTATCCCCCCGGAACTTGAATTTGATCCGGCGGCGCCGTGGAGGCTGGAGCTGCTGGTGGGGCGTGACATCGGCCCGACCGAGAAGGCATTCCTGACCTTCAACCTGGACTACCAGACACCGGATAAATACCTGGTCCTCCCCGAGCAGGCGGACACTGAATCCTCCACCGGTGGGCTGGCCTTCCCGGATCCGATGTCGGCGGATGCGCCCCTGTGGATGAAGATGTGGTCCATCAAGCTGCCGGAAATTATTCTCATACTGATAGCACTGGGTGTCCTGACAGTGATCTTTTTCTTCCAGGACTGGCTGGTCAAACGGCCGCTCCTGGCCGACCGCGTTCGCATCGGTTTTCTTGTCTTTACGCTATTCGTGATCGGCTGGTACGCCAATGCGCAGCTTTCCGTGGTCAACATCCTGGCCGTGTTCAATGCGCTGGCCAGTGGTTTCGACTGGAGCTATTTCCTGATGGAGCCGTTGATCTTCATCCTGTGGGGGTCGGTGGCAGCCGCCCTGCTATTCTGGGGGCGGGGCCCGTACTGCGGCTGGCTGTGTCCGTTCGGTGCACTGCAGGAACTGGTCAACCGGCTAGCCAAAATTGTGAATGTCCCGCAGATTACCTTGCCATGGGGCCTGCATGAACGTCTGTGGGCACTTAAATACCTTATCTTTCTGGTATTGTTCGGGTTCTCGTTGCACTCGCTGGAGTGGGCCGAGCGCCTGGCGGAGATCGAACCCTTCAAGACCGCAATAATCCTGAAGTTCGTCAGGGAGTGGCCATTCGTAGTGTTTGCTATCGCAGTGATCATTCCCGGCCTGTTTATTGAGCGCTTCTATTGTCGCTACCTGTGCCCGCTTGGTGCCGCGCTGGCAATACCCGGACGGCTGCGTATGTTTTCCTGGCTCAAGCGTTACAAGGAATGCGGCGCACCCTGCCAGCGCTGTGGCAACGAGTGCATGGTTCAGGCGATCCATCCAGAGGGCAATATCAATGTCAACGAATGCCTGTATTGCCTGCATTGCCAGGTTGTTTACTCGGATGACCAGGCCTGTCCGGTTATGATTCAGAAACGCCTGAAAAAGGAGCGCCTGACCGCACACCGGTCCGCGGATGGCAGACAACAGGTAGAGCAGATTATTGCTGATCTCAAGGCGAAGAAGGGGACAGCAAAGAACGCCCCCTGAGCAGGGGGAGGCAAGCAATTCCCGCTATAGAGTGGGTCAACACAAGAGAGGATAGCTGCGATGACAGACGATACATCAGATAAAAAAGGTATAACCCGCCGTGACCTGCTGGGAGGTTCAGCAAAAGTTGCGGCACTCGCCGGTGCCGGTGGTCTCGCCGGCCTTGCGGGCGGTTCCATGCTTGCGCCGACCACGGCCCGGGCCGCGTCCCCCAGCAAGGCCCACGTTGCGCCGGGAGACCTGGATGACTACTACGGATTCTGGAGCAGCGGCCAGGCCGGTGAGTTGCGAATCCTGGGTATACCTTCCATGCGCGAGTTGATGCGTGTGCCTGTCTTCAACCGCTGCAGTGCGACTGGATGGGGCTTGACCAACGAGAGTCGCAAGATATTGCGTGACGGTCTGACGCCCGAAACCCGCAAGTATCTCGACAAGCATGGTGACGTCTGGATGAATGGTGACCTGCATCATCCGCACATGTCATTTACCGATGGCACCTATGATGGCCGTTACCTGTTCATGAACGACAAGGCCAACACGCGCGTGGCGCGAGTGCGCTGCGATGTCATGAAGTGCGACAAGATCACCGAGATCCCCAACGCGTCGGATATCCATGGTCTGCGGCCACAGAAATATCCGCGGACAGGATATGTATTCGCCAACGGCGAGCATCGCGTGCCGATCCCCAATGACGGCAGCGTTCTGGACGACCCGGAGAAGTACCATGCGATTTTCACGGCACTCGATGGCGATAGCATGGAAGTCGCCTGGCAGGTCATCGTCGACGGCAATCTCGACAACTGTGATGCGGACTACCAGGGCCTGTATGCCTTTTCCACCTGTTACAACAGTGAGGAAGGCGTGAACCTGAGCGGGATGATGAAGAATGAGCGCGACTGGGCCGTGGTTTTCGATATCAAGCGTATCGAGGCCGGCGTTAAGGCGGGTGATTTCAAGAAGATTAATGGCGTAGCGGTACTCGATGGCCGGCACGGGTCGAAGTACACCCGCTATATCCCGATTGCGAACAGTCCGCATGGTTGCAACACGGCCCCGGACGGCCGCCATGTTGTCATCAACGGTAAATTGTCTCCGACCGTGTCCGTGATCGATGTCACCCGCCTGCCGGACCTGTTCAACGACAAGATCAAGCCGCGCGATACGATTGTAGCCGAGCCGGAACTTGGGCTGGGACCCTTGCATACCGCGTTTGACGGAAAGGGTAATGCCTACACGACACTGTTCCTCGACAGCCAGGCAGTCAGCTGGAATATCCAGAAGGCAATCGACGCCTACAATGGCAAGGATGTCAATCCGATCATTGACAAGATCGATGTGCAGTATCAGCCCGGTCACAACCACACATCCATGGGCGAGACCAAGGATGCCGATGGCAAGTGGCTGGTGTCACTGAACAAGTTCTCCAAGGACCGCTATATCAATGTCGGTCCGCTGAAGCCGGAGAGCGAGCAGCTCATCGACATCAGCGGTACGAAGATGCAGGTTGTACATGACGGCCCAACCTTTGCGGAGCCGCATGATTGCATCATTGTCCGCGCCGATATCGTCAATCCTGACTCGGTCTGGAAAAAGGATGATCCCATGTGGGCCGATGCCACGGCACAGGCAAAGAAGGATGGCGTCACGCTGTACACCGACTCCAAGGTGATTCGTGATGGCAACAAGGTGCGCATCTACATGTGGTCGGTGGCACCCAACTTCAGCATGGAGAAATTCACTGTCAAGCAGGGCGATGAGGTCACGCTCTATGTCAGCAACAACGACCAGGTCGATGACCTGACGCATGGCCTGACATTAGCGAACTATGGCATTGCCATGGAAGTCGGTCCCCAGGCAACCTCATCGGTGACCTTTATCGCGGACCGTCCGGGAGTGCACTGGTTCTATTGCCAGTGGTTCTGTCATGCGCTGCATATGGAGATGCGTGGGCGCATGCTGGTTGAGCCGGCCTAGGTGACGGTTTGTCCGCGATGGTAAATCGGACATACCCGGCGGTCAGCAGGTGGCTGATCGCCGGGTTATGTCTCCATGTACTGCTGCTGTCCTGCAACGTCGTAGCGGAGGTTGTCCTTGTGACGCCGGGCCACGGTACGCTGCAGGCAGCGATCAATGCCGCCGATTGCGGTGACAAACTTGAGCTGCAGGACGGTGTTTACAGCGGCACGGTCGTCATCGGCCGCAGCGTTTCCGTGGTCGGCCGGCCCGGCAGTGTGCTCGACGGCAAGGGCACAGGTGATGTTGTCCGGGTCAATGCACCCGATGTCGTTATCCGGGGGGTCACCCTGCGCAACTCGGGCACCAGCCTGGAAACCGAGGATAGCGGCATTTATGTGACCGACCAGGGCGACCGGGTACTGATAGAAGATAACCACTTTGAAGACATCCTGATTGGCGTGTACCTGAAGGGTCCCGAAAATGCGGTAGTGCGGGGGAATGTCATTGTTGGCAGTCAACATCACCGCATGAATGACCGCGGCAACGGCGTTTACCTGTGGAATACCCCGGGCTCAGTGGTTGAAGGGAATGATATCCGCTATGGTCGCGACGGGATCTTCGTGACCACCAGTCGTAACAATATTTTCCGCAACAACCGCTTCCGGGATATGCGTTTTGCGATCCACTATATGTATACCCAGGACAGCCAGGTAATCGGCAATGTCTCAAGCCGCAATCACTCGGCCTGGGCGCTGATGTTTTCCGACCGGCTGACGGTAACAGGCAACAGATCGAATGATGACCGCGACCGCGGTCTGTTTCTGAATTTTGTCAACAGTTCCACGCTGAGTGATAACCATGTCTCCGGAGGCGTGGAGAAGTGTGTATTCATTTACAATGCCAATATGAACACGTTCAGCAATAACTATTTCGAAGGTTGTGATATTGGCATTCATTTCACCGCAGGTTCAGAGAGAAACACTATTTACGACAATGCGTTTATCGGTAATCGAACCCAGGTCAAGTACGTGGGCACGCGCCATATCGAATGGTCGCATGACGGCCGCGGGAATTACTGGAGCGACAATCCCGCCTTCGACCTCAACGATGACGGAATTTCTGACCGGGTCTACCGGCCCAATAGCCTGGTTGACCAGATTGTCTGGCAATACCCGGCCGCCAAATTGCTGCTCGGTAGCCCGGTGATGCAGGTCCTGCGCTGGGCGCAGTCTGAATTTCCCACGCTGCGCCCCGGCGGCGTGCGCGACAGCGCCCCGCTGATGCTGCCACCGAACCGTGAGGGCTGACGGGATGACGGACAGCACTGGCCATGCCATTGAGCTGAGGGCGGTTGACAAGCGTTACGGCAAGACAGCGGTTGTTGACGCTATTGATCTCCAGGTCCATGAAGGAGAGTGCTTCGTGCTGATCGGGCACAATGGCGCCGGCAAAACGACTATTCTGAAACTCATGCTGGGTCTGACGCGGCCCAGCGCCGGCCAGGTGAGGGTGCTGGGTGACGACCCGATGAGCCGGTCGTTTGCAACTCGACGCCAGGCACTGGGTTACCTGCCTGAAAGCGCTTCCTTTTATCCCCATATGACGGGCCTGGAATTACTTGTTTACTATGCGCGCCTGAAAGGCGTATCCAGC
>JAOULY010000175.1 GCA_029881775.1 Gammaproteobacteria bacterium | reverse complement strand
CGGAGCAGGGCATCGATATCGACCGCCTGTCCGGCTCGGGTCCGGGGGGCGTGATCACGGCCGCTGACATCACGCGTGCGCCGGCACCGTTCGAGCTGGCCGTACCCGGGAATGGCCGGCCGATGAAATCGATGGAGAAAGCGATTTCGCGCGCCATGGCCTCTTCGATTTCCATGCCTACGTTCCGCGTGACCTCGCATATCCGCCTGGAAATGTTGATGGCATCCGCCAAGTCGGCCGGGATTTCCGTGACCGTCGCCGTGGCGAAGGCCTGCGCACTGGCCATCACGCAACACCCGAAGATCAACTGGTGTTACCAGCCGGATGACAAGCTGGTCGAGCGCACGCAGGTGGATATCGGGATGGCGGTCGCTGCCGATGACGGTGGCCTGGTCGTGCCGATCCTGCGCAACAGCGAATCGCGTGAACTGGCAGAACTGAACGCGGACTGGAAAGACCTCGTCGCGCGTGCCCGTACGCGTCACCTCAACCCGGATGAATTTACCGGTGCAACCTTCCAGATATCGAACATGGGCATGTTCGATGTCAGCTATTTCGATGCCATTGCCACCCCCGGGCTGGCCGCGATCCTCGCCATATCCTCGAATACGGAAAAGGGCAGCGCCTTCACCATCACGGCCGATCACCGCGTTATTAACGGTGCCGATGTCGCGCTGTTCCTGAAAACACTGAAGACATTTATCGAGCATCCCGCAGACTGGATGGGACCGGGTGGCCCCGCGATACCCGAGGGCGACTGGGATTACGATGTGGTGGTTATCGGTGGTGGTCCGGGTGGCGAGGACTGCGCACGCGACCTGGTGGCGCACCAGCTGAAGGTGGCGGTAATCAACGACTCACCGTTCCCCGGTGGCGAGTGCCTGTGGCGTGGTTGTATACCTTCCAAGGCCTGGCGCGCCGCGGCCGACCGGATGCGTGACCGCGCCGAGGATGCAAAGCTCGGCGTGACCGGAACAACACGCGCAAAACTGGTGTGGGAAGACCTGGAAGCACACCGTCGCAACGTACTTGAAACACGCGGCGAAATGGCGCTCAAGACCGACAAGGGTGTGCGTATTACTTACATCCAGGGTTTTGGCGAACTGCTCGATGCACATACGCTGGCCGTGCACACCTCGACCAACCAGGCCGATCCACATACGCGCGCTGCCATGCCGTCCGGCAAACCGGACAAGACCATCAGTTTCGGTTGTGCCGTCATCGCCACGGGTGCGCCGCCGTTTGTGCCGCCGATCCCCGGCGCACAGGAAGGCCTCGACAGCGGTGGCATCCTGACTTCCGACACCGTGTGGGCGCTGAAATCACCGCCGAAGAAGCTTGCCGTCATCGGCGGCGGCGCGATCGGCGTGGAGATGGCACAGATTTTCCAGGACTTCGGCGCAAAGGTGACCCTGCTGGAAGCGCAGGAACGTATCCTTGCCGAAGTGGAGCCGGAAATTGCGCAGACACTGTCCGGCATACTCAATGACGAGCCGCGACTGGTGGTGCAAACATCTGCGGCCGTGAACCAGCTGTCCGGTACGCCGGGCGCCATGAAGGTTGCGTATACCGATGCGGACGGCAAGAAGCATTCACTCACTGTCGATTACGTCATCATGGCGACCGGCAAGCGGCCGGTACTGGATGGCCTCGGCCTGGACAAGGCCGGTGTCGCCAGTGAACGTAGTATCGTCACTGCCGACAGTCGCTGTCGTACCAGCGTGCCGAATATCTTTGCCGTTGGCGACGTGATCGGTGGCTTGATGCTGGCACATACGGCTGCCCAGCAGGGCCGGGTCACGGCTGCCACGATCGTCGGTGAGAACATGCAATACGACCAGGACAAGGATTGCGGTGTGATCTTCTCGCGCCCGCAGGCGGCGTTTGTCGGCTTGTCAGTGGAGCAGGCAAAAGCGAAGGGAATCGACGCAGCCGAGATCAAGGTGCCAATGAGCATCGATGCCAAGGCGATGATCAATCACGAAACGCATGGCCTGATCAAGATCGTGGCGGACAAGGCCACGCAACGTGTCATCGGCGTACACTTCCTTGCCGACCATGCGGATACACTGATTGGCGAGGCGGTCATGATGGTGTCGGCCGGGATGACACTGTCCCAGGTCGGCGAGGCGATCCACCCGCATCCGACGCAAACCGAACTGTTCGGTGACATGGCCCGGCGGTTACTGTCCCGGTTGCGGCGTACGCGGAGGAAAGCGAAGGCCTGATTGTTGCTTCACTGAATAATTATTGGCTCACCGCAAAGGACGCGAAGAAATATAATTGCTGTAAATTACCGTCCCCTCTCCCCCCGGGAGAGGGACAGGGAGAGGTGATCACCATTAAACCGGTTCAATCAGACCCCCTCTCCCCAACCCTCCCCCTGAGGGGGAGGGGGACCAGCCGCATCAGGGCAACCGGTTTTCTTCACGTCCTTTGCGCGTTTGCGGTGAATTACAGGCTTTCAAGTTTATATACGAAATATCATTTACAAGCAGGACTAAACGATGTCAGAAGTTAAGAAAGTGGTACTGGCCTATTCCGGCGGACTGGATACCTCCGTCATCCTTAAATGGCTGGAAGAAACCTACGACTGCGAAGTGGTCACGTTTACCGCCGATCTCGGCCAGGGCGAGGAGATCGAGCCGGCGCGCGAGAAGGCACGCGCCATGGGCGTGAAGGAAATCTTCATCGAGGACCTCACCGAGGAGTTCGCGCGTGACTACGTGTTCCCGATGTTCCGCGCCAATACCATTTACGAGGGCGAATACCTGCTGGGTACGTCGATTGCGCGTCCGTTGATCGCGAAACGACTGGTCGAGATTGCACGGGAAACCGGCGCGGATGCCATTGCGCACGGTGCGACCGGCAAGGGCAATGACCAGGTGCGCTTCGAACTGGGTGCCTACGCGCTTAACCCGGACATAAAAATCATCGCGCCGTGGCGTGAATGGGACCTGACCTCGCGCGAGACGCTGATGGCCTACGCCGAGAAACGCGGCATCCCGGTGGAAATGAAGCAGGGCAAGAAGTCACCGTATTCCATGGACGCCAACTCGCTGCACATTTCCTACGAAGGCGGCATCCTTGAAGACCCGTGGGCGGAACCGGAGGAGGACATGTGGCTGTGGACAGTCTCGCCCGAAGCGGCGCCGGACAAGCCCACCTATGTCGAGATCACGTTCGAACACGGCGACCCGGTTGCACTCGACGGTAAACCGACTGCACCGGCCGAAATCATGAGGACGCTGAACAGTGTTGGCGGCAGTAACGGCATCGGTCGTTCAGATATCGTCGAGAACCGCTACGTTGGTATGAAATCCCGTGGCTGTTATGAAACACCGGCCGGCACCATCCTGCTGAAGGCGCACCGCGCGATGGAGTCCCTGACGCTGGATCGTGAGGTGGCGCATATGAAGGATGAACTGATGCCGCGCTATGCCTCGATGGTCTATAACGGTTACTGGTGGAGCCCGGAAAGACGCCTGTTGCAGCAGTTGATTGATGCATCCCAGGAGAATGTCAACGGCACGGTGCGGCTTAAACTCTACAAGGGCAACGTGACACTGGTTGGCAGGCAGTCCGATACCGACAGTCTGTTTGACGAACGTATTGCGACCTTTGAAGAGGACGAGGGCGCCTATGACCAGAAGGATGCAGAGGGCTTCATTCGCCTGAATGCGCTGCGCATGCGCATCGCTGCCCGGCAGAAGCTCAGGAACCGCAGCAAGCAGTAGTCACGCAGGACAATGCCGGCTGCCTGCGACGATGCATTGTCCTCCAGCATCTCGCTGAAGTCGGTGTCCCCGCGGCCCATCCAGGGCGCTGGCTGAGTCCCTTGAAGGCCATGAAGGTGTCGCTGTCGTAGTCATTTGACAGGTCGTCCTTCAGGCCGTTGCGATACAGCGCCTTAGCCCGGATGGCGTGAAACGTAATCCGGGGAATTCCCGGCTTCCACTACGTTTCATCCGGGCTACATTCGATTCCTTGCAATGACAAATATGGCCGGGTTTTTCCGTTGCTGACCGTGCAATCAATATTGTCCAGAGTTTGGTAGCGGCATGAATCCGCCCGAAAACGGTCGTTTAGAAAATAACTATCTGATGAATAACTAAAAGGCAGGAGTCGACCCGTAGTTGCCGTTTAGCAGCCGCTAATATAAACAATCACTTAACGGCAGAGAACGACCCATTACGATCATTTAGTATTTGACGATACAGACCTGCTGAGTCTAGCATTAGTTTACTTACCATTCTCTATTTGCTCCCAGAGTAATCCAGTTCGGTGAGTGCGGTACAGCACAGTCACGATCAGCCAAGCGCAATAAGGATCTGGCTGAATAACAACAATTGGTTTACAGGGATCTCTCATGAACAAATCACATCTCATCGGTGCATTATGCGCATCCGTCTTTGGCTTTATCACAATGTCATCTCATGCGGCGCTGGTTGGCCGTGATCTTGATGGCAACCTAACTACAGCCGAAGCCTATTACGATACTGACGCCAACCTGACCTGGCTGGTGGATGCTAATGCGGGAGCGGGTTCGGCTTATGATAATGGAACCATCACGACCGATGGGAAAATGACCTGGGATAATGCCAATAACTGGGCGGCCAGTCTGGATTTAGATGGTGTAGCAGGTGCGGATGGCTGGCGCTTGCCCACCTCTGATGGGTGTAGCGGCATCTGCACCGGCAGTGAGATGGGCAACCTATTCTATAACGTTCTCGGTGGCACAGCGGACACATCGATTGCCACGACCCACAATAGCAACTACGACCTATTTACGAACATCCAGTCCGACATCTACTGGTCGTCCACGGAGTGGGCGCCCAATACTACTGCCGGCGCGTGGGACTTCTACTTCCACCAGGGCAGGCAGGACTACAGCGGTAAGAGCGGAGCCTACTATGCGTGGGCTGTGCAGTCGGGCAGTGTCGGCGCCGCAACGGTACCGGTACCCGCTGCAGTCTGGTTGTTCGGCAGTGGTCTGTTAGGGCTGATCGGGATAGCCAGAAGGAAACCGGCTTAACAGTCACAAAGACGGCCCTTCGGGGCTGTTTTCAATTAAGATCTATGTCCGGAAGTGGCCGTATTCGGAAGTTCCTGGGGTAAGTGGCTGGGAATTCCGGGGACAGTTTACTTATATTAACGGAATAATCTGACTTGCAGATAAACTGGCATGCACACCCCGGCCTTCCCAGACGGGGTAA
>JAOULY010000174.1 GCA_029881775.1 Gammaproteobacteria bacterium | reverse complement strand
CGGTGGCGGCCGAACCGGTCATGTCCGCAGTGGTGCTCAGCCACAGGTTCGCCTCGCTGGCATCGAGCACCGGCGCGTCGTTGATGCTGTTAACGGTAATGCTGCTGCTGGCAGTGGCCGTGCTGTAGGCGGTTGTCCCGCCGGTGCCGGATACCGTGATGTTGTCGGTGCCGCCAGCCGTACCGCTGGTCTGGTCCCAGGCATGGAAGGTGAGACCGTTGCTGACGGTGCCGTTCCAGTCCGGGCCGGGCACGAAGCGCACGTAGGTATTGGCATCGGCCGCCAACAGCCGGGCGCTCGTGGCATCCAGCGCGCCGAAGGCATACCAGTTGCTGCCGCCGTCAGTGGTGTATTCCCAGCTGCCGTTGGTGTCGTCAACGCCGATGACGGCGATGCCGGCCGCATCGCCGGTATCGTCCGTTACCTGGCCCGATAGCAGGCTGGAGACCAGGGTGCCGCCGTTGCTGATCGCATCTTCATTAACGGCGGTCAGGTCATTGGCACCGGTCAACACCGGCGCATCGTTGATGCCGTTGATGGTGATGGTGACCGTAGCGGTATCGGTCTGGCCGATGTCGTCAGCGACGGTATAAGTGAAAGAGTCGGTGGTGGAGTCGCCCGCGCCCAGGTAGTCAAACTGGCCGTTCGGGTCGTAGCTGTACGAACCGTCGGCATTCACGGTCAGCAATGCGCCGGAGGCCAGGGTTATCTGGTTACCAACATTGGCGGTGTTGCCCTCGACCTCGGTCACGGTCAGGGCGCTTCCGGCGATCGCCTGGTAATTGTCGTCTACCTCGGCAGTAGTCAGGGCGGACTCGTAGAAACGGAAAATGGCGATGTCGCCATTGAGGTTGCCGCTGCCTGCCGCCGCATTGCTGTTGACCATGCCCAGGCCGGAGAAATTGCTCCCCGACCAGTCCACTTCGGTATAGGCCGTCGTACCCACCGAAACGCCGTTAACGAACAGTTCCATCTGATCGCCGACCAGATCGAGGGTGCCTACTACCTGGATGAATTCATTCGTCGGATCACCCAGTCCCAGGGTATTCAGGTCGGCTACGATCTCAAAGCTATTGGTCCCATTGTAGGTATAAAAACGCAGGTTTGATCCGTCCAAATAGAGTGAGGTGCCGGTGCCGCCGCTACCGCCAGTCTCGAACAGCATCTGCTGTCCGGTCAGGGTATTGGGGCGGAACCAGAGTTCGAAACTGGCGGAATCGTTGGTCGGGTCACCGGCCAGAATGGCGTAGTTCGGCGCCGTGGCGCCACTGTTGGTACCGCTGAACTGATAAGCGCCTGTGATACCGGGAAGCAATGTTGTCGGCGACGAGGTATAAGTGGTCTCGGTACCCCAGTTGTTCAGCGTCCAGTCGTGACTGGCCAACCCATTTCCCTCTTCCCAGGTACCATTGCTGGTATCTGCCTCGATGCCGGCATCGAAGTTGAGCGTATGCCCAGCCGTGACCGTGCCGCCGGCACCGCCATCATCGATATCGTTGGTCAGTACACCGGAGGCGGCCACGTTCAGCACGGTATCCTCGTCGGTGCTGGCGCTGTCATTGACCGCCGTTGGGGGATTGTTAACGTCATTCACGGTAATGCTGCTGCTGGCAGTGGCCGTGCTGAAGGCGGTGGTGCCACCGGTACCACCACCGCCGGTGTAGGCAACCTGGACGTTATCGAAGTTTACGTGCTGATTAGTACCACCGAAGCCAGCCGAGATTGCCAGGCGAAGCACCATGTCATTGGTGAGCGAAACACTGCCTTCCAGCGTGTACGAGAGGCTCCCGCTGAAAGGCATATTGGCGGTAGTCGCACCTGGTGCAATAACCTCCTCAAGCAATGTCCAGGTTGTACCGCCATCATCGGACACTTCAACTGTAAAACGGTCACCGCCTACCGTACCTTCCCTGATGCCGTCATAATCAATCGTGAGTGTTGCCGACGTTGCGCCAGTAAGGTCAAAACCTCGTGTAACCTGGCTGAATGATCCGCCATCAAGGTTATCTACGTGCAGCTTGTTGTTGCTGATATAGATGTTGTCACTTGAATCGACATATACAGGTGAGCCGTCATCGTTATACTCGATCCAGTCAGAGGTCCAGTTTGCGGTGCCATCCTGACTCGAGTAGGACACCGAGTTGAACTGGTCAAGGACTGTATCGGCGGAGGTCAAATCAGCCGTACCGCCCGCCGTACCACTGGTCTGGTCCCAGGCATGGAAAGTGAGGCCATTGGTCACGGTGCCGTTCCAGCCCGCATCGGGTACGAAGCGTACAGAGGTGTTGGCGTCGGCAGCCAGCAGGCGCGCGCTGGTGCTGTCCACTGCACCGAAGGCATACCAGTTGCTGCCGCCGTCAGTGGTGTATTCCCAGGTGCCGTTAGTGTCGTCGACCCCGACTACCGCGATACCGGTAAGCGCGCCCGCATCGGCATCAGTCACCTGCCCGGCAATCAGGGTCGATACCAGTGTGCCGGTGTTACTGACCGGGTCTTCGTCGATGCTGGTCAGGTTGTTGGCGCCAGTGAGCACCGGTGCATCGTTGACACTGGCGAGCGTCACGCTGACCACCTGCGTGGTGGTGCCGCCGAGATCGTCGGTGACGGTGACGGTGAAACTGTCCGAACCGAACCAGTTCGGGTCGGTCGGGGTGAAGGTCCACGCACCGGTCGCGGCATTGATCGTAGCAGTACCGCTGGTGGCAGGCGTGGTCACGCTGAAATAGGTGCCGTCGGTCAGGCCCTCGACATCGGTCGCATCCAAGTCACCGACAACGGCATCGCCCTCGTTTCCGGTGTAGGACAGGTTCCCCGTTATCACGGCGGCATCGTCGACATTGGTGACGGTTATCGACACGATGTCGCTATCGCTCGTTGCCGCTCCGTTCATCGTGCTGGTAATTTCCGCAGCGGTGAGTGCACGGCTGTAGATCCGTGCATCGTCGATCATTCCCTCAAAGAAAAAGTTGGTCGGATCGGTTGGGTGCTGCCCGATGAAGGTGTCAGCATCCACGCCATGAATGATAGACGTGGCCGTTGCGGCGCTCGCGACTTCAACACCGTCGAGGTACACATACCGCATATCATTGGTATCATCGAATACAAACGCGACGTGGCGCCAGCCGGTGTCGGTAATCGGGGTACTGAAATCCAGATTCTGCCAGGAACCATCGTAATACGATGTCCGTATACCATCAGCTGCGCCCCAATCACCTGCTCGTAACAGCACTGAACCGCCGAGTGATATGACCTCGCCGGGATCGGCCTTGGTGAAATTAATCCAGGCGCTAAGCGTGACATCCGCCGGTTCACCGAGGAGTCCGGAAATCTGTACGCCATCGTCGACACCGTCAAAGCTCAGCACGTCCCCTCGGGTGGCATCATTGACGGGTGTTGCGCCATTGACCACGCCGTCATTCAGGCTGCCCGGGCTGCTGTCATTCCCGGGATTGGCAAGATCGTCGAAGGTGTAGGAACCGAGCAGGCCGGTGTCATCGTGGGATGTAACCTGAAGATTGACCGCACCGAAGAAATCGGGGTCCGGCATAAACGTCAGCCCATCCAGAGCGGCGTTGATATTCACCAAGGTACCGCTAAAGGTCATCGACCCACTGTTATCACTCCCAGATATAAATGTCAGGCCGGTTGTGCCGGATAAGCTGAGCGTTCCATCGTTGACATCGAGCGTCACCGCCAGATCGTCTCCGCCTGCGTCTGCATCGCTGATTGAGATGAGATTGCCGTTCGCTGTAGAGAAAACGAGCGCGGTTTCCTCGCTAGTTGATTGTGGACCCGGTACGGAATTGACGGGTGCGCCGTTGCCAACGCCATATTCGAATGCACCGATATCGGCGGTGCCGTTACGGGTATTGCCGTTCTGGTCGGTGGCCGGTGCCAGTGCATCGTTGGCCGCGTCGATCGCGGTGCTACCGGTGAGCAAGGCGTGGGTCCAGGTCGGGCCGCCGTTGTCGGCGAGCACGTCCAGCATCGGGTCGATGGGTGTTACGTTGTCGCCGACCTGGTCGTTGTTGACGCCGTCGGTGAAACCGGTTGCCGTGCCCTTGTTGCCGATCAGGTTATTGCCGCCGGAAATGTAGGAACCGCTGATATCCGCCGAGCCCAGGTTGCCGGCGATTATGGTATTGGTAACGGTGGTGGTCGCGCCACCACCGGTTTCGTGAATACCGCTGCCCAGACCAGCCGTGTTATTGGTGATCGTGACGTTGGTCAGTGTTGCAAGCTTGGCAATGTAGAGACCGCCGCCGTTGCCTGTTGTGCTGTTGCCGCTGATAGTGGTGTTGGTGGCGATGAAGTCTGACCCTGCACCCTGCGTCCAGACACCACCTGCATTGCTATCCGCGGTATTGTTGCTGATAGTGACATTGTCGAGTGTCGCCACGCCGGTGTTGTAGATGGCGCCGGCATCGGAGGTCGCGTGGTTACCGTCGATGGTGACATCGACGAGATTCAGGGTGCCGGCATTGTTGATGGCGCCGCCGCGAACACCGGTGTTGCCGGTCAGTTTGACAGAGCTCATGGTAACAGTCGCAGCAGACCCGATATTGACGCCACCGCTATCTGTGACGGCATTGCCGTTCTGAATCGTAAGATTACTGAAGGTTACGCTTCCAGAGGTAATGTTCAGTACGCGGCTGAGCATAGCGGCGTCGATAAAAGTCTGGTCGACACCGGCACCGGTGATGGTGATATCGCTTGTGATCTGCAGTTCACCCAGGCCGAGCGTAAAGGTACCCGCACCCAGGATGATGTCATCCGCGCCCGCAAGTGCATTGGATTCCTCGATTGCCGCACGCAGCGAGGTATTTCCCGATGCATCCTGCGCAAGAGTGTCGCCGGGGTTGTCATCGGGTGTATCCGCGGTCGTGTTAACGTTAAAAGCCAGCACACCCGACCAGTTGCTCTGTGCCTCGCTGCTGATCGCAACAGTCGTTTCGATAGAACCGGTTGAATACTCCAGTTCCCAGTCACCACCGAGCTGGGCGTTGCCGGTGAGGTCGTCGGAGGCCGCCACGTCGGCGCCGGTCAATGTTGCGAGTGAATTGACCAGCAACTGTCCTTCCGACGAGCCGGCCAGGTCGCAACCATAGATAAGGATGTCGGCCGTGTCGGTGAAGGCCTCGCCCCACGCACTCACCTGCTCCGCGCCGGCGGCCAGGGTGTTGCTGTCGAGCATGGTACCGCCGAGGTCGATGGCACCTTCCGTGCCG